>NZ_JBFTZE010000015.1:0-144872 GCF_056406935.1 Pseudomonas sp. P1_A1
GTATGTTGAGTGCCTTGCAAAAGCTGAGATACAAAATGTCTACGAGCACAGGTTTGTCTCTAGATTTATGAATTTTGCCTCCAGATTGGATCCGGAGTTTTTGAAAAAAACGTCTTTCAAAGAACTCGCTTTGGTTCACGTAAACGCAGGTGAGCCTTACCAGACACATCGTGATCTAATGATGCGTTGTTATACAAAAAGATTTGAAATTCAAAGCGCCCGAATCGATCTGTCCTGATGTCTTATATATAATTTTGACGACTAAGGGTTGGGGCCAACAAAGAGGCAGATTTATTTTCATAAAATAAATCTGTCCCTTTTTATATTTTAACCACGCTTATTGACTTCGTTTGATCGAACGATTTTGCTATCGCTTCAGCTTGTCCGGATATATATCGACACCCATAGCAAATGAAAGACCCTCATCAGCCGCCAATCGTTGCTCTTCGACATGCATAGCAAGGGATAAATAGATCAGCGCGGAGCGACTTAGAATTACCAGTCGCTTAGCCTTTTCAATCAGATCGTCCCTTTCAATTTGATGTGCGAGATAATCCTTAAAAATATCAGCAGGCTCACTGAATCTGGTGAAAGGATCGACTACCTTGGCATACTTGTGCTCTAAGTGATTTCGGAGAATATCAAGATCTTTTGCGCTTGGATGCGCAACGTCGCGTAAATCTTCAGAGTAAATGTCTTGCGCTAGCCAGTACAAACCTCTAAGAGGAAGATTTCGTGACGACTCGAAAATCTCACGAATCTGCTTTGGCTTGCCCTTGCCTTTAGACTCTTCGAACCAGATAGATCTAAAATAGACCTGACGCTCACTGATTCCAAGTTTCCAATAGGCATTAACAAAATATGCGACCTTATCTAGTACTGAGTAAGCGGATCGGAAAGCAGTCTTGATTTTCTCTAAAGCCATGGAATAGAGTGCGTAGTCCGCATTAAAAGACAAAGAAACGTCTCTATCCGCAAAATGTACTGCATGATCTGTGCTCCCTTCATAGAGGCAAAGCCGTGCGTAAGCAAACTCTTGCTTAAGCTGATTGAAGAATGCCAGAAAGGTAATCCCTATGTCGTTTGCGCTATGAGTAGGTAAATTCAGCACATCATGCCCAGCAATTGAATACGCACCTAGATCATTCATTGGATTTAGAAATAGGTTTCGATCCAAGCACCATCGGCGGTATTTTCGCTCTTTCTTAGTTTTACCGATAGACGTCTTATCAAGAACACTTAGCTCGGGAACTGAATCCCCCCTAAGCATGGCCCCGGTCATATCCCTATATACTGTGAAGTATTGAATCGCCTCTTGATACGTGGCTCCGTCTCTACCAACGCCTCCATCAACTGCCGTAGCTAAAGCATCGTGAGCATGCACCAGAAACCAGTATGCATGCCCATCGTCGTAAAGAGCCTGTCCGTATGTGATTAGTCCGCGTCCTAGATTACCTCGGGCCATACCTAAGACGGGTTGTTCAAATAGTGCCTTTCGCCACTCATCCAATGCATCGACAAACCGTCCGGCTGCACTAAGAGAATTGGCAAGGTTGCAGTGGAGCTGTGCTCGACGCGCTGATGGTAATAATGCGTATCCCTCGTGCTGTATAGCCGATCGGAGCCAATATACTTGTTTTAGTAACTCTGGTTGATCCCAAGACCAAGCATCTTCAGGTGACATGCATTCCAAACGATGGAGCGCGGCCCATGCGTTCGAGCAGTTATACCGCACTAGGCAGGCATCAATTGGCATACAGTTCGGCTCGATGAGTGCCGATAACTCAATCGCCCGTTTTAGCACCCGAATGTTACCTTCTTGGTCAGCGGCATCTACCAATTGAGCTAAGGCCTCACATGCCTCGGCAGACGCTCCCGCATCTTCGCAAAAATGCTCAACCGCTTTAATACGCCTGTCGAGGCCGCCCGACTCACATGGTTCGTCGCTTTCCATTCTATTCCCATCCCCGTCGATTTGGATTAGCGAGCCTTATGGCCCCTGAATTCCCCTGAACTTTTAGGTACTCGACGACTTCTTGTAGCCGGAAGCGGGCTTGGGCCGAGTGTCCGCTTAAGGCCGACATTTCCCCCCGGTCACAGTGATTTTTTGACCCATAGTTGTCTTTCGCGAATGACCAACACTATCCAGAAGCGGACGCCAACATGACGTTGCCCATGAATGGTTTGAAGGAGGCGAGGTGAGCCACTCAGATCTTCGCTTCGATTTTCTCGACCATTTCGGCAATACTATCCCCCGTAATTGAGTTGTCTCGCCTCCAGTCTCCTCCATTTTTGGACTTCTGGACATAAAGGCTCTCACCGTCATTGCAAATCCTAAACGAAGTGTTGCCTCTAAGTACTGGCTGTCCTCCGACAACTGACCAGTCAGGAATATCAGATTTAATATTGTTAAGGTGGGTATGAAAAGCAGAGGCTGATGGATACCTTTTCGATGGATCGATATGGGTTGCCTTTCTTATTGCTCTCCTGAGGTTTTCGGGAACCCAAGAGGGAAGTGAAAAAATATTTAAAATCTTTCCTCTTCGGATTTTTTCTCGAATGCATGCATCAATAAAAATAGCCTTGTCGGGCCTGGACGTTAGGCGATCATGCTCGCGTCTTTCTGCTTTGTTTAACCATGCCATTTCCTCATAAGGTAAGTAGCCGCCTAGGAGCTGATAAAGAATTATTCCGCACTGGTATATATCCCCGCCAAATCCATATGAGTCTGCAGCAATCGATTCAGGTGGTCTATAGAGTACAGCATGGCTGGAAGCGGGGATTGAGTTGAGTCCTTCTGGAATATACTTAATTGACCCAAAATCACCGATTATTGATCTTCCGTCCTCGCCCACATATATATTGGACGGCTTCAAATCTCTGTGTAGATAGCGGCGTTGGTGCAGATGAACTACACCACTCAAAATCTGTCTAGTGCGCTCAACGGCCTGCAGGTTGCCATGCTCGGTCTTTTCTAGCGCATCGTCAAGGTCGCCACTTGAACAGCGAGGAGTCACAAAATAGGCCCATTCCCCATCAAGCAAACCAGCATTCTTGACTGGAAGGATGTTAGGCGCCTCAATTGCCGCCAGGGTGCTAGGCTCTGCGTGGTATTTTGCGTCGCCGCCCCAGTAGTAGAACTTTACAGCGACCTCGTTTTTCAGAATCCTATTTTCGCCGAAGAAAAGATAACCGTTTCCACCTTTGGTTATCTCTCGCGTAAACTTTATATCCTTACTTAAGATGTTAAGTTGCGCCTTTATTCGCGGAGGCACACTAACGTTGTCAATGAGGATCTCGCTCATACATCTAGTCTCCGGATGTATAGCGCGGCAGATTTAAATGCGTCCTCTTGATATTTCTTAAGATCTACAGGCAATTCAAATGGAATTTTCTTTTCTGCGGCAGCTATTCCCTGGCCTGTTTCAAATCGGACCTCAGCAATCCCGTTGAGTTGAATAAGTGACTCCATTTTGAATGAAATTGCACCCCCCGCCTTTGGCCCTTTCTGCGCACGCTTCTTAATCACCACCAGGTCAATGTCGTGCTGCCTAGAAAAGTTTTGAAAGGTTTCAAAAAACGACTTAATGTGATCGCTGGACTCGTCATCCCCAAGTTTAATTCTGCGGGGTTCGATATTCAGATGCACGTACCCTAAGTCTGTCTTTTCCAGTAGAACAATAATTGCCTCGGAACCCTTCAATTCGACACCACAGATCTTATCCATGAAATTCCTTTTTAGAGCTAAGAATTGCCGTTGAAAATAATTTTAGAAATTAATTTGTAAAAAGCTAGCAGATGGCCATAGAGACGTCTACGCCACCTTTGGCTGATTTCCGCCGTGCTTCACAGGGCACCAACGAGTCGAATGCAGGCAACCTCGACCGTCCGGCTATTGGCCGATTTCTGCCTGTCGCCACCGGCAGCTATAGGTCGAAACCGACTAGCCCACGGTGGAGAAATCAAGCCAGGCTCCAGCAAAGCCTTCCCCCACGTTTGCCTTTTTTGAGCGAAATTTCTGGGCAAGGTCTTCGGAAGTTTCCTTCAAGTTGTGGCGGTTTTCGTGAACTGGTGCGAAAGGAATTCAACCGATAGCCTTTGGTGGTCACTGCACATTCAGTGGCAGGGTGTAGGAACCCTCCAGACCATGAGAAACGCTTTGGCGTCGACACCTGATTTGCGGCTGTTACCATGCGCCCGTAATATCAGTAGCGGCGGCTGTGCGCGGGCACGCTTCGGTGTGGTCGAGTTCTCTGGTCTCGATATTCCTACCCCGCGTATAGCTGCCACCCAAGCCTGTAGGACGGCCGATGGTAGCTCCACTTCTACCAGAGGTTTAAAAATGAAAAATCTTCATCCTGATCCACCCTACGAAAAACCAATTCCCCACCCCAAAAACCGCTTCATGGCGTTGACCAGCAACTGCACCGACATGCCCACCCTGTTTGTCGACACCCACGCGCCGCTGGACATTCTGACCGAAGCTGCTAGCTACCGAATTCGCGCCGTCACCCAAGTGCTTGAGAACCTGTCCATGCGTGGCTCGGTCGAGTGCGATTCGATGATTCTCAGTGATTTTGCGTTGCTCTGTGCCATTCCGCTGCGCGATGGCTGTGATGTGCTGGATGTGATTGGGCGGCGGTTGCGGGCTCGGTCTTCGGAGTAGCGTCTAGCGGCTTTTGTGGCGAGGGGGCTTGGCCCGTCGCCACAAAAGCAAGGTCAAAAGATCGCAGCCTTCGGCAGCTCCTACGGGATGTACGGCAAATCACCGATGTCCGGCAACCAACGCTTCCTCGGTTGTCGGCACCGCCAGGCTATCAATCACATGCACGCTATACCCCGGCACATTCTTCGCGTGGTGTTTGGCTTGGGAGGCCATTTCCGCTAGCTGGCTCGCGTCGAGTTGTCCGCAGGCCTGTGGATGCAGATGCACCACGCCGATGGACAGCGACAGTAGCGGAAACTCCTGGCGCACACCCTGGCGGTTGGGGGCGATGAAGCAGCCGGCTTCGAGGTGTTCGCTGCGGTAGAAGCGTCGGCATTGGCTGTGGAAGTCGTCCAGCAATTGGTTCAGGCGTTTGCGCCAGTCTTCGGGGCCGAGCACCAGCAGGAAGTCGTCACCGCCGATATGGCCGACGAAGTCGCGGGATGGGTCGACGCGGTCGTTCAGGCATTGCGCCAGGCACAGTAGGACTTCGTCCCCACGACCGTAGCCGTAGATGTCGTTGAAAGGTTTGAAGCTGTCGATGTCCACGTAGCAGATCACCGATTCCCGTTCCTGTTGCAGCAGGCGTGTCAGGCATTGCTGGATGGGCACGTTGCCTGGCAGCAGGGTCAGTGGGTTGGCGTAGCGGGCTTGCTGGATTTTCAGTTCGGTAATCAGTTTGAGCACGTCGATCACTCGGCCCAAGCCCAGATAGCCGCCGTTGAGGGTGATGATGAAGTCTTCTTCGATGCGCTGGCGGGCGCGGCTGGTGATCAGGCGGCTGACCTGTTGCAGCGACTGGCTCAGCTCCACGGCGAGGAAGTCGTCGCTCATCAAGCGGCTGATGGGTTTGCGGGCGAACAGGTCGGTGGCAAAGGGCTTGAGCAGGGCATCCGAAAGCGAATGACAGTGAACGATGCCGCACGGCCGGCCTTGCTTGTCGAGCACCGCCAGGGAGTTCAGGTTGGCTTGGCGGCGGAAGGCTTCCAGTACGGTGGCGGTCGGGGTGTCGCTGGCCATCGCTGGTTGGTCGTTGAGTAGGGCGCTGAGGTCACTGGCGTCCTCGTTCAGCATCGCTGCGGCGGTGTTGGGTTTGGGCATCAAGGTTCGGGCATCGCGGGGCGGATGCTCCTGGGGCCGGCAGAGCAGATAGCCTTGTACAAGATCGACGCCCATTTCGGTCAGCACGGCGAGTTCTTCTGCCAATTCGATGCCTTCGGCGATCACTTTTGCCCGGGACGCCTTGGCGATCTGCAGGATCGAGCCGACGAATTCACGCTTGAGCGCGTCCTGATGAATGCCGTCGATAAAGTGTCGATCGATCTTGACGTAATCCGGGCGCAATTCAGACCACAGCCGCAAGCTTGAATAACCCGCGCCCAGATCATCCAGCGCAATCGAAAAACCCATCGCCCGATAGTGATGCAGGGCGGTTTGCAACAACTGGAAATCGTCGGTCGGGGTCTGTTCGGTGAGTTCGATCACCACCTGGCTCGGCGGTATGCCGAAATCCTGCAGCAGTTGCAGGGTGCGCCCGGGTTGGTGGGCGGCTTCGAGCAGGGATTCCGGTGAGACATTGAGGAACAGTTTGCCGGGCAGTTGCTGTTCATTGAAACGTCGGCAAGCACTTTGGCGGCAAGCGATTTCCAGTTCGCTGAGGCGACCGGCCTGGCGAGCGACCGCGAACAGGGCGATGGGGGAGTGCAGCGGGCTGTTGGAGGGGCCACGGCTGAGGGCTTCGTAGCCGATGATCTGTCGTTCAGAGAGGGAGATGATCGGCTGGAACAGGCTGTGCAAACCGCTTTGAGTCAGTATTGAGCTCAAGGCACTCAGCTGTTCGGTTGTGGTCATGGCGATCTCTGGCGATAAAAAAAGGACCGGGAGCGCAAAGCTCCCGGTCCTTTATTTCACGACAGAATGATGTCTGTTTGATGACGCTCCGGGGAGCGTCAGCATTAAATTGCCATCATCTTGTTTGTAAGCACTTAGTGCTTGGCGACCGCGGTGTTGAGTTTCAAGTAATCCAGCAGAATCCGCCCGGTCTCGCTCAGGTAGGCGTCGTCTTCTGGCTTGGTCTTGTCCGGCTCGGCCGCGATGGCATCTTCGTCTTCTTTCTTCAGCTCTTTGAGCGGCTCTTCACCCTTGGCCTTGCGACGGATGTTTTCCATGGCCAGTTGCTTGGCTTCGATATCGGCGTGTTGTGCACGACGGTCGGCTTCATTGAGGCTGACGGTTTTTTCGGCCATCAGCTTCTGGGCCAGGGCCAGTTTGTCGCGGATGAACACGAACTCCGCGTCTTTGGCCGTGCGCACGTCATGCTCGGACTTAAGCGCTGTGATGAACGGTTTGAACGGGTCGACCGCCGGCTTGATGGCCGCACGGATGGTGTCCCACGGCATGGCTTCCGGCAGGGCGCTTTCGCCGATTTCCTTGGTGTCGATGATCGACGGGTAATCGATGTCCGGCAGTACGCCTTGATGCTGGGTGCTCTGGCCGGAAACCCGGTAGAACTTGGCCAGGGTCAGTTTCAGTTCGCCATGGTTCAGCGGCTGAATGGTTTGCACGGTGCCTTTGCCGAAGGTCTGGCCGCCGATGATCAGTGCACGGTGGTAGTCCTGCATCGCACCGGCGAAGATCTCCGACGCCGAGGCGGACAAACGGTTGACCAGCAACGCCATCGGGCCTTTGTAGAACGCGCCCGGGTTTTCATCTTCCAGCACATCGACCCGGCCGTCGGCATTACGCACCAGCACGGTCGGACCTTTGTCGATGAACAGGCTGGTCAGCTCGGTGGCTTCCTGCAAGGAACCGCCGCCGTTGTTGCGCAGGTCGATAACCACGCCGTCGACCTTGTCTTTCTGCAGCTCGGTCAGCAGCTTCTTGACGTCGCGGGTGGTGCTCTTGTAGTCCGGATCGCCGGCACGGAAGGCCTTGAAGTCCAGGTAGAAGGCCGGGATCTCGATGACGCCGAGCTTGTAGTCCTTGCCATCCTGCTTGAGGCTGAGGATCGACTTCTTCACCGCCTGATCTTCAAGCTTCACCGCTTCGCGGGTGATCGGCACGATCTTGCTGGTCTGGTCATTCGGCGCGTTGCTGGCCGGAATCACTTCCAGGCGCACCACGGTGCCTTTCGGCCCACGAATCAGTTTGACCACTTCGTCCAGGCGCCAGCCGACCACGTCGACCATCTCTTTGTTGCCCTGGGCCACGCCGATGATCTTGTCGGCCGGAGCGACCTGCTTGGTCTTGTCGGCCGGGCCGGCAGGCACCAGGCGCACGACTTTGACTTGATCGTTATCGCTCTGCAACACGGCGCCGATGCCCTCCAGGGACAGGCTCATGTTGATGTCGAAGTTCTCCGCGTTATCCGGTGACAGATAGTTGGTGTGCGGGTCGTACGACATGGCGAAGGTGTTGATGTACGCCTGGAAGATATCTTCCGCGCGGGTCTGATCCAGACGCACCAGCTGATTCTTGTAACGCTTGGTCAGGGTTTCCTGAATCTGCTTTGGCTCTTTGCCGGAAATCTTCATCCGCAGCACTTCGTCCTTGACGCGTTTGCGCCACAGGTCGTCGAGCTCGGCGGTGGTCTTGAGCCAAGGGGCATCCTTGCGGTCGACCAGCAAGGTTTCCTTGGCGGTGAAGTCGATCTTGTCGACGCCCTTGTTCAGCTCGGCAAGGGCAAAGTCCAGACGCGCCTTGACGCGGTCCAGATAGCGCTTGTAGATGGTGAACCCGGCGTTGAGGTCGCCGCTCTTGAGGAAGTCGTCAAACTGGGTTTTCCATTTGTCGAATTCGGCAATGTCACTGGCCATGAAGTAGCTGCGCGATGGATCCAGCAGCTTGAGGTAGCTGTCGTAGATGATCGCGGAGCGCGCATCGTCGAGCGGCGGCTTGCTGTAATGGTGACGCTTGAGCAATTCGACGACGTTCAGACTGGCGATGACTTCGTCGCGATCGGGCTGAAGCTTGTCCCAGCTGTTGGCTGCGAACGAATTGCTCGACATCGGCAAAAGACCGAGACCAATGACAAGAGCGAGGGCGGTGCTGGGGAAAAAATGCTTCATGCTGATTCGACGCGGGGACAATTGATCACGCATATTAGGCCGTCTTTGAAGTCGCCGGTTCCCACAAGGGCCGGTCGCATAATGCAAGAAAGCCCGGCGCTATAGCTTCGGGCTCAGTCCAGACTCACTATGGAGGCACTGTGAAAGCATTGCAAGGCGTTGAGGGGCGAGTGGAGTGGGTTGAGGAGCCGAGTCCTACGTGCGATGTAGGACAAGTTCGTATCCGAGTGGCGGCAGCGGGACTCAATCGAGCCGATTTGTTACAGAAAGCGGGCCTGTATCCGCCACCGCCGGGAGCCAGTCAAGCGCTGGGTCTTGAGTGTTCGGGGGTGATCAGCGAGGTCGGCCCGGGCTCGTCCTGGCAGGTCGGCGATCGGGTTTGCGCCTTGCTGGCCGGGGGTGGGATGGCCGAAGAGGTAGTTGTCGACGGACGGCATGTGTTGCCGGTTCCCGAAGGATTGTCCCTGGCCGAGGCCGCGGCGTTGCCGGAAGTGTATGCGACCGTCTGGCTGAATTTGTTTCAATTGGCTTCGCTCAAACCGGGTGAGAAAGTTCTTCTGCATGCCGGAGCAAGTGGAATCGGTTCAGCTGCCATTCAGCTGTGCAAGGCGTTTGGTAACCCGTGCTGGGTCAGTGTCGGCTCCGAGGATCGTCTGGCCTACTGTGAAGCGCTGGGTGCCCAGGGTGGAGTGGTGCGTAATAAGGATCTGGACCGCCTGAACGATTTGGGGCCGTTCGATGTGATCCTGGATCCGGTGGGTGGCAACTACGCGGCATTGAACCTCAAGCTGCTGGCTCGCGATGGCCGTTGGGTATTGATCGGTTTGATGGGCGGTCGTGAAGCGCAGCTGGATCTGGCGCAGGTGCTGGCCAAGCGCGTGCAACTGCTGGGTTCGACCCTGCGCAATCGCGACGAGCAGTTCAAGGCCGATTTGTTCAGCGATCTCAGCCAGCACGTCTGGCCGCTGTTTGCCGAAGGGCGTTTGAGCCCGCAACTGGCCAGGACGTTTGCGATCGAGGACGCCGAAGCGGCGTTTGCGGAGCTGGCGACCAATCAGGTGTCGGGCAAGTTGGTGCTGGTGATTGACGACAGCCTGAGCTGAAATCGGGTTGGCTGCCAAAAGATCGCAGCCTCGCTTCGCTCGAAGCGAGGCTGCGATCTTTTGCTTTTACTTCC
Organism: Pseudomonas sp. P1_A1; assembly: GCF_056406935.1. Taxonomy (NCBI): domain Bacteria; kingdom Pseudomonadati; phylum Pseudomonadota; class Gammaproteobacteria; order Pseudomonadales; family Pseudomonadaceae; genus Pseudomonas; species Pseudomonas sp. P1_A1. The sequence continues at coordinate 9,950 of NZ_JBFTZE010000015.1, forward strand.
AGATATGGATCGGCCAGCCGGCTTTTTCGGCGTGTTCGAGCAACACTGGATCCGGATTCACCACATGCGGGAAATCCACCTTCAGCAGCAGCGGCAAATCGTTGCGTGAATCCGAGTAGAAACTCGCGCCTTCAAGGTTTTCCTCTTCGGCGTCCAGCCATTCCAGCAAGCGGGTGATCTTGCCTTCGCGGTAGGTCAGGGTGCCCACCGTGTTGCCGCTGTACACCCCGTGCGCCACTTCCAGCTCGATGCCGAGAATTTCGTCGATGCCCAGACGGTCGGCAATCGGCTTGACCAAATGCGTGCCCGAGGCCGAGATCACCAGAATCCGGTCGCCGGCCTTGCGGTGGGCGGCGATGGTTTTGGTGGCGTCGCTGAAAATGATCGGTTCGATGAAATCTTCCACCCAGGGCGCTACCAAGTGCTCGAGCTCTTGCGGCGTGCGACCGATCAGCGGCTCCAGGCTGAAGGCCATGTAGTCCTCCATGGCCAAGTGGCCCCTGCCGTACGCATCCATCAATTCCTTGTCGCGACGCAGGAAGGATTCGCCATCGACCCAGCCGAGGCGGGCCATCTGTTCGCTCCATAGCGAGGCGCAGTCGCCGTGGATCAGGGTTTCGTCCAGATCAAAAATTGCCAGGGCCATCAGTACGGTTCTCTCTTCAACATCAGCAAGGTCATCAGGCTACCTCACACAGGGCTGTCGGATCGATGGAAAGTGCCAGGCGCTGACCATCGGGATGCAGGTCGGACGCCGAGCGGTTCAGCACATCCACCACCAGTTCCACCCCCCGAGCTTCGACCCGATAGCGAATCACGTTGCCCAACAGGCTGTGGCTGCGCACCTGTGCGTCGAGTTCGCCGTTCAGGCTCAGCTCGATGGCCTCCGGGCGGATCGCGATGCGGTGGGTGATCGGCCGCTGCAACAATTTGCTGGCACTGTCGGCGTCCAGCAGGTTGTAGTTGCCGATGAAGCCTGCGGCGAACACGTCGACGGGTGCGGTGTAGAGGGTTTCGGCATCGCCACTCTGTACGATCTTTCCCTGATTCATCAGGAAGATTCGGTCAGACATGGTCAGGGCTTCTTCCTGATCGTGCGTGACGAAGATCGTGGTCAGGCCGAGTTCGCGCTGGATCTGACGGATCTGTTCGCGCAAGTGCTTGCGAATCCGCGCATCCAGCGCCGACAACGGCTCATCCAGCAACAACAGGCGAGGCCGGGTCACCAACGAACGAGCGAGGGCGACACGCTGGCACTGGCCACCGGACAGCTGATGCGGGTAGCGGGCGGCGAAGTCATTGAGCTCTACCAGTCTCAGCACTTCGGCGACGCGTTTTTGGCTGTCGTCGGCGTTGACCTTCTGCATGCGTAAACCGAAGGCGACGTTCTGCTCCACGGTCATGTTCGGGAACAGCGCATAACTCTGGAACACCATGCCGATTCCGCGTTTCTGCGGGCTCAGTGGGACGAGGTCGTGACCTTCCAGCAGAATCTGGCCACCGTCCACCGAGGTCAGGCCGGCGATGCAACGCAGCAGCGTGGACTTGCCGCAACCGGACGGGCCGAGCAGGGTGACGAATTCGCCTTTCCTGATTTCGCAGTTGATGTCGCTGAAGACGGTGGTGCCTGAGTAATCTTTCTGAAGATGTTGGACGCTTACATAGCTCATTCGCTTTTGTCCTTGTTCAAGATATTGGCCACCCAGGTCAGAACCAGCACAAAGAAGAAGTAGGAAATCACCAGCGCACTGGTGAAGTGGCCGCTGCTGTTGCGCATGTTGTTGAGGTAGACCTGCAAGGTTTCATAGCGGGTGCCGACGAGGATGTTGGCGAACACGAACTCACCGAACAGGAACGAGAAGGACAGCAGCAACGCCACCATCAGACCCTTGCGCAGGTTCGGCAGCACCACCAGGAAAGCTGCTTGAAAAGTGCTGGCGCCGAGCAATTGCGCGGCGTCCATCAGGTCGCGCAGGTTGATGGCTTGCAGGTTGTTGGTGATCGCCCGGTACATGAACGGCAGCGCCACGGTGAAGTAGCAACCGATCAGAATCCATGGCGTACCCACCATCGCGAACGGCCCCGAACCGTAGAGCTGCAACAGCCCCACCGACGACACCACCGGCGGCACCGCGAAGGGCAGCAGGATCAGGATGTTCATCAGCGCGTCGAGCTTAGGGAAGTGGTAATGCACCACGAACAGCAGTGGCAGGATCAGCACCACCGACAGAATCAGCGAGCCGATACAAACCAGCAACGACTGACCGAATGCATCGAGAAAGCGCGGATCGCTCCATAGCTGGATGTACCACTTGAAGGTAAAGCCGCTGGGCATAATCGTCGCCGACCAACTGCTGGCGATCGAGTAGATCAAGGTTCCGAGCAGCGGCAACAACAGAATGGCAAACAGCAAATACACGATGACCCGGTGGTAGACACCGACGGGCCCCAGTTCAGCGCGAGACATGGTAGCTCCTCTTCAACAGCAGCTGATGCACGATGGTCACCAGGGTCATCAATGCCACCAGCACCACGGCCAAGGCGCTGGCGAGGTTCGGGTCGAGGGATATGTCGCCGGACACCATGGCCGCGATGCGGATCGGCAACACGTTGAAATTGCCGGTGGTCAGCGCGTAGACCGTGGCGTAGGCGCCGAGGGCGTTGGCCAGCAGAATCACGAACGTGCCCAGCAGTGCTGGAGTCAGCACCGGCAGACCGATGTGCCGCCAGAATTGCCAGCCGTTGGCGCCGAGCAGCGCGGCAGACTCACGCCAGTCTTCGCGCAGGGCATCGAACGCCGGGTAGAGCAACAGCACGCCCAGGGGAATCTGGAAGTAGGTGTAGAGAATGATCAGCCCGGTTTTCGAGTACAGGTTGAAATCCTGAATGATCCCGGCCTGTTTCAGCATGATGGTGAAGGTGCCGTTGAAGCCCAGCAAGATGATGAACGCGAAGGCCAGGGGCACACCGGCGAAGTTGCTGGTCATGTTGGCGAACGCATTCACGAAGTTGCGCAGTTTCGAGTCGACCCGGCGCAGGGAATAGGCGCCGAGCACGGCAATGACGATGCCGAATACGCTGGACCAGAAACTGATCTCGAGGCTGTACTGGATCGCTTGCAAATAGAACTTCGAATTGAAGATTTTGCTGAAGTTGGCCAGGCCCCAACCGAACTCTTCCGATTGCAGGCTGTTGATCATTACCCAGAGCAGCGGGGCGATCTCGAACACGAAGAAGAAAATCGCGAAGGGCACCAGGCACAGAGCGGCCAGCCATTTACCGCGGGTCATGGCATTCACTTGAGCAGCTCCCGGCACACAGGTTTGTCGTGGGGCACGCCCAGCAGTTCGCAGACGGTGCCGCACAGTTCGGTCTGTTTCGGTGCAGCGCCTTGGTTGAAGCTGAAGGCGTCGCCGAGGACGAACAGCGGCACTTCGCGTTCTTCAGGCAGCAGGCCGTTGTGCGAGCGGTCGTTGTTCATGCCGTGGTCGGCGGTCACCAGCACCTGGTATCCGGCGTCGAGCCAGCCTTGCAGGTAGTCGGCGAGGATCACGTCCGCCGAGCGGGCGCTGTTGCGGTACTGTGGGGTGTCGAGGCCGTGCTTGTGCCCGGCGTCGTCGATGTTCATGGGGTGGACCAACAGAAAGTTCGGCGCATGGCGCAGGCGCAGGTTTTCCGCGTCGGCGAACAGGTGCGAGTCCGGGTAATGGTCGCTCCAGTAGAAGTGACCGTGCTGGATCGGCAGTTTCGGGTCGTCGGTGTGACGGTCCCGGGCAGCCACGAACGGTGAACGGTTATACAACTCGCTGACCCAGTGATAGGCCGCGGCGGCGGTTTTCAGGCCGGCGTCGGTGGCGTAATGGTAGATGCTGCGCTGGTTGGACAGGCGTGAGACGTTGTTGTGAACGATGCCGCTGTCGATCGGCGCAACGCCGGTCAGGATGCATTCGTAAAGTGGTCGGGACAGGGCCGGCAGTGCACATTCCAGTTTGTAGAGTGCCGCGCGTCCTGCGCCAACGTAAGCCTGCAGATGCCCCATGGCGTGGCGCGCGACTTCGTAGTTGAGGCCGTCGAGCACGACAAGGATGACGTTGTGCTTCATAGGGGGCGAAGACTCCGAAATCGAAACTGAACGTCGTAGGAGCTGCCGAAGGCTGCGATCTTTTGATCTTTCATTTGAAACTCAAGTGACCCCAAAAAAGATCGCAGCCGGCGGCAGCTCCTACGGCTGTTTTATTACGGCATATTGATGATGACTTCTTCCTGCCACTTCTGAGGCAGCGACTTGGAGGTCTTTTCCCACGCATCCGCGTCTTTGATCGGCGTGACTTTTTTGTACTGCTCGTTAGGCAGCAGCTTGGCCTTGACCTCTTCCGGCAGAGTCAAATGCTCGGCGCGAATTGGACGGGCRTTGCCTTTTGCCAGGTTGATCTGGCCAGCGTCGCTGAAGATGTATTCGCGGGCCAGTTTGGCGGCGTTCGGGTGCTTGGCGTATTTGTTGATGATGGTGGTATAGCCGGAAATCACCGAGCCATCGGATGGAATCAGCACGGTGTAGTCATCCGGATTCGCCATCTTGGCCTTGTAGCTCAGGCCGTTGAAGTCCCAGACCACGCCGACTTCGATTTCACCCTTTTCCATGGTGGCGATCGTCGGGTTGGCCATGGACAGGCGGCCTTGCTTGGCGATGTCAGCGAACAGCAACAGGGCCGGCTGAATGTTTTTCTCGTCACCGCCATTGGCGAGGGCGGCGGCCAGTACACCGTTGGCAGCCTGGGCTGCGGTGCTCACGTCACCGATGGAGACTTTGTACTTGCCGCTCTTGAGGTCGGCCCATTTGGTCGGTGCTTCGGAACCGTGCAGCAGCTTTTTATTGATGATGAACGCGATGGAACCGGTGTAGGCCAGCGCCCAGTTACCGTCCTTGTCCTTGGCCCAATCCGGAACCTGTGCCCAAGTACTCGGCTTGTAAGGTTGCACCACGCCTTGCTTGACCGCGATCGGGCCGAAGGCGGCACCGACGTCGCCGATGTCGGCTGTGGCGTTGTCTTTTTCGGCGGCGAACTTGGCGATTTCCTGGGCCGAGCTCATGTCGGTGTCGATGTGTTTCAGGCCGTATTTCTTGGCCAGGTCCTCCCAGGTGCCTTTCCAGTTGGCCCAGTCATCGGGCATGCCGACGCTGTTGACTGTGCCTTCCGCTTTCGCAGCGGCTTCGAGTGTTTTCAGATCGTTATCCGCCGCCATGGCGGCAGTGCACAGGGCAATGGTCGAGCCTAACAGTGATGCCAGGAAAAACTGTTTCATCCGAAGCTCCTTTGGGCGTTTTCAACGCTGCGATTGCGGTTGTGTTGGTCTAGGTCAGCAATACCTGAGCCAATTTAGGCGTCCTGGATGACATTTTGATGTCGACGACCGGTCGGCCTGAATTTCCTGCGCTCGGATATGCGGGGTGCGAGATAAGCGTAGACCATGGCTAAAGGGCTGATATGAAAGGGACTTGGCCATAAAATTGCAGGTGTCTGGCGCAACCGTTCGGCGGCTTTGTCATCTGTCAGTCATCTGCAGTGCCTAGGCTTGCAGGCAGTTGATGAACCCTGGTTTCAATCACGGTTCTGCCCTGAATCAGTGCTGGTCTAGTCCAGATAGGTAACGTTGATGCGCATCGAGACAACCAAAGCGGTGACAGCGATCGGGCAGGTTCTGCAAGAACAGCTCGACCATGGCCTGTTGGCGCCCGGGAGCAAGTTGCCGGCCGAGCGCAAGCTCAGTGAGTTGTTCGGTACTACGCGGATTACCGTGCGTGAGGCGTTGTTGCAGTTGGAGGCCCAGGGCCAGATTTATCGCGAAGAGCGCCGCGGCTGGTTCGTGTCGCCACCACGGCTGGCTTATAACCTGATGCAGCGCAGCCACTTTCACGCGATGGTCAGCGCCCAGGGGCGGGTGCCGTCCACCGAGGTGATTTCCGCGCGTTTGCAACCGGCATCGGCGGCGGTGTGTGCCTGGCTGCAGTTGCCGGCGCTGTCGAGCGTGATCCAGATCTGCCGCTCGCGACGGATTGACGGGCGATTGGTGCTGTATGTGGAGCACTACCTGAACCCGCAGTATTTTCCGGGGATCCTGGATTTCGATCTGAATCAGTCGATGACCGAACTGTATGCGCGGCATTACGACTTGCACTACGGGCGGGTGCGCTTCGAGATCGTACCGACCGCGCTGTCGGTGGACGCCGCGGCGGCTTTACGGGTGTCGGTGGGCAGCCCGGGGTTGCGGATTGCCCGGGTCAACTACGATCAGCATCAGCGGCTGATCGATTGTGACCTGGAGTTTTGGCGCCATGATGCGATTCATGTCGGGGTGGATGTGGTTTGAACCCCATCTACGCAGATTGTTCGCCACCGGGGGTGATCACCTGAATGCTCATGCGCGGTGTCGCCAGATCCAGTCCGGCCTCATCCAGATGCCGCTTGAGCGACAGGTTGAACGCCCGGGACACTTCCCACTGCTTGATCGGCGCAGTCTTGAAGCGCGCGCGAAGAATCGCATTGCCTGACTCGAAACTTTCGACCCCCTGGATTTCCAGCGGCGACCAGATGTTGCGCCGTTGCAGCGGGTCGGTGCGCATTTTCTGGCCGACGTCGCGCATCAGTTTGATTGCCTCGTCGATGTCCATGTTCGAGGGCACCGCCACCCGGAAGATCGCGTAGCCGAACTCCCGGGAGTAGTTCTTGATGCTTTTGATTTCGCTGAACGGAATGGTGTGGACGATGCCGTCGATGTCCCGCAGGCGCACGGTGCGGATGGTCAGGCCTTCGACGGTGCCCAAGTGACCGCCGACGTCCACATAGTCGTCGATGGCCAGGGAGTCTTCGATGATGATGAACAGCCCGGTGATCAAGTCGGCCACCAGCGATTGCGCGCCGAAGCCGATGGCCAGGCCGATGACACCGGCGCCGGCCAGCAGCGGCGTGACGTTCATGCCCATGTTCGCCAGCGCGACGATCAGCGCAATGATGAAAATCGCCACGAACAGCACGTTGCGGATCAGCGGCATCATCGTCTGCGCGCGGGCGTTGGCCAGGCCTTTGCGTGAGTGGGTGAGGGCGTGATGCACGGCGGTGTCGCTGAGGATCCAGATCAGCCAGGCAAAAATCAGCGTGCCGCCGAGGCTGAACAGTTTGACGCTGACTTCATGGCCTTCGCCTTCGGTGAAGCGAATCAGCGACATGCCCCAGACCCGCAGGCCGAGTTCGATGAACGCCAGCCATACCAGTAGATGGGCGAGGGTGTAGAAGAAGCTTTTCAGACGATCCGAATACAGCGCATGGCGCTTGGGGCCGCGTTGAGGCTTGAGTGAATGACGGCGCACCAGCCCGTTGATGACCATGCACAACACCAGCAGCACGGTGCAGATCAGCGACTGACGCAGCGCGGTGCTGGTGTCGCCGGCAGAGACGAAGGTGGCGAACAGTGAGATGCCCACCAGCACCAGCGCCGGCAGATACCAGAACGTCCCGAGGATTTCGATCGTGTCGCTCAAGGCGCGGCGGGTCAGGCGCCGAGACAGCGGCTGGTTGCGGATCAGGTGCGCGATGGGCCGGCGGAAACGCAGAATGAAAAAACCTGTGAAGATCGCCGCCAGTACATTGGCGAACGTCGCCGCCGTATGGGCCAGATGCTCACCGAGGCTGGCGATCAGGCGCGGGTCGTTCAGGGCTTCACCGAAGGCGGCGAAACTGCCGATCAGCCACAACGGGCGGAAGGCCTGATGCCGCAGGATGTACAGGGCGCGATGACGATGCGGGCCATCGAGCAGGGAAAACGCGATGACGCAGATCGCCGAGAAACAGGTACCGACCACCAGCGCATAAGCCAGCACCATGGCCAGGCTTTTGCCCAATGACGAGGGCAGGGCGTAGGTCATGTAAACCGTCATGACCAAGGCGATCATCCACGGCCCGAGTTTGCGCAAGGCAAAGCGCAGCATGTCCAGGGCCTTGGGGTGTTGCGGCAGTTCTTCGGTGAGGCCGAAGCGCATGCGCACCCGGTGGCCGAGCCAGATCAGGGCGGCGGCCAGCAGGCTCCAGACCATCAGAATCATGGCGAAGGCAAAAATGATTGGCAGCCATTCATTGGCCGGCAGCATGAGTGCCACCAGTTCATCCTTGGCCAGGTCGACTTCTTCGGACCAGCGTGTGAGGGGGCTGTCGGCGCCGGAAAATTGCTTTTCGAAACTGGCCAGGGTGCCGCCGATCAGGCCCAGCACGCCTTCTTCTGTGGTCGGTTGGGCTTTTTTGCTGACGTCGCGCAGCTTTTTCAGGTCCGCCAGCAGTTTGGTCCGCTGCTGATCGTTTTCCAGCGACTTGATGACTTCGTCCAGCGACTGTCCCAGTGGAGCTTGCGCTTCGGGCTGGGTTTTTGCCGAGCCGCTGAGCAGCCCCGGCAAGCCGGCCGCCTGGGCAGGCGTCAGCGGCAGCAGCGTCATCAGGCAGACAAGGAACAAACAGGGCAGGGCAAAAAGACGAGCGAACACTAGGCGGTCAACCTCGGATGAGCGAATCGGCCGAGTGTACGAGCCCGTCAAAATCAATGCGAGCCGGGCGTAAGGATTTATTCGTTGAGTTTGGCGAGGATCTTGTAGATCACGGTGGCGAGGATCATCAGCATGCCGACCCACATCGCGAACACACCGGCGTTCTTGTCGCGAAAGTTGAAACCGATGGCCAGCATGATCATCCCGGAAAGAATCGGGATCAGCATGGCGTGAAACGAAGACATCGAGATCATGGTGACAGCCTTGTCGGAGGGGTTACTGCAAGTCTAGGCGGCTTTCGGACGGGCGTTGGTGATGTGTGGCAGGAATGGATCGCAAGATCATTGTGGCGAGGGAGCAAGCTCCCTCGCCACAAAAGTTGCCTTTTAATCACAAGGGCTATGGCAACTCGTGGCAGGCGTAAAACGCGCTCAGCACTTTGACCAGGTGTGCCAGGTCATGACTGCCGCACAGCTCGCGGATCGAGTGCATGGCGAACGTCGGCAGGCCGATGTCCACGGTGCGCACGCCCAGGTGGCTGGCGGTGATCGGGCCGATGGTCGAGCCACAGCCCATGTCGCTGCGCACCACGAAGCTCTGCACCGGTACTTCTTCGGCCATGCACAAATGACGGAAGAACCCGGCGGTTTCGCTGTTGGTGGCGTAGCGCTGGTTGCTGTTGACCTTGATTACCGGGCCGGCGTTGAGTTTCGGGCCGTGATTGGCGTCGTGCTTGTCAGCGTAGTTCGGGTGCACGCCGTGGGCGTTGTCGGCCGAGACCAGCAGGGATTTCTGAATGGTCCGTACGAATTCATCCCCTTCGGGCAACAGGCGACGCAGGGTTTGCTCAAGCATCGGACCGTCCGCGCCACAGGCCGAGCAGGAACCGACTTCTTCGTGATCGTTGCAGACCAGCACGCAGGTTTCGTCGGTTTCGGTCGTCAGCAATGCTTGCAGGCCGGCGTAGCACGACAACAGGTTGTCCAGGCGAGCGCCCGCGATGAAATCGCCATGCAGGCCAATGACCGCAGCGCTTTGGGTGTCGTAGAAACTCAGCTCGTAATCGAGCACCACGTCGGCGTTCAGGCCATGTTCGCGGGCCAGCTGATCGGTGAGCACGGCGCGGAAGTCCACGCGCTCGTCACCGGCGAATTGCGCGAGAATCGGCGGCAATTCGGTCTGGGCATTGATTGCCCAGCCCATGTTGGCTTCACGGTTGAGGTGAATGGCCAGGTTCGGAATGATTGCAACGGGGGCCTTGAAGTCGATCAACTGGCTCTCGACCTTGCCGTCGCGGCGGAAGGTCACGCGGCCGGCCAACGACAGATCGCGGTCGAACCATGGCGCCAGCAGCGCACCGCCATAGACTTCGACGCCCAATTGCCAGAAGCCCTGGCGTTGCAGTTCCGGCTGGGGTTTGACCCGCAGGCACGGGCTGTCGGTGTGCGCGCCGACCAGGCGAATGCCGCCGTGCAGGGGCGAGTGACGACCCATTTTGAACGCGACGATCGAAGAGTCGTTACGGGTGACGTAGTAACGGCCATTGGCTTCGGTGGCCCACGGCTCGCGCTCGTCGAGGCGCACAAAACCGGCCGCTTCCAGGCGCTGGACAAGGCTTGCGGTGGCATGGAACGGGGTAGGGGAGGCCTTGAGGAAGTCGATCAGGCCTTGGTTCAACTCTTCGCGCATAAGAAGCTCCAGACAGCAGTGGCGCCAGTTTAACGTATTGAAAGCGCAAAGTGCGGTGGGCCTGATGTTGGCGGCGCGTGAGATTTAATGTGGCGAGGGAGCTTGCTCCCGCTCGGCGGCGCAGCGGCCGCAAATCCTGCTTGCGCAAGTGCTCCGCACTCCAGCGGGAGCAAGCTCCCTCGTCACAACAGCCCGCCTCGCCACACAGCTCACTCGCTACAGAGGCTCCCTAGGCACAGTCAGAACGGTGCCGGGCACTCGAAGCGCAGGCGTTCGCCGCTTTGCGGATGAGTGAAGCTCAGCATGCTCGCGTGCAGGCACAGGCGTGGCCAGGCAGCCAGGGCTTGCGGATGGGCGTAGAGCCCGTCACCCAGCAGCGGGTGGCCGATGGAGAGCATGTGCACGCGCAACTGGTGAGAACGGCCGGTGATTGGCGTCAGCTCGACGCGGCACCAGTCGCCACAACGCTCCAGTACACGCCAGAAGGTCAGGGCGTGCTTGCCGAATTCGTGGTCCACCACATGCCGTGGCTTGGTCGGCGGATCGTAGCGCAGGGGCAAGTCGATGCTGCCACTGTCCAGTTCCGGTTGTCCCCAGCACAGGGCGGTGTAGGCCTTTTCGGTTTCGCGGTCGTGAAATTGCCGAGACAGCTCGCGATGAGTGTCCGGGTCACGGGCCAGCAGAATGATGCCGGAGGTTTCCCAGTCCAGCCGATGGACAATTCGCGCTTCCGGGTAGCCGTTTTCTTGCAGACGCGTAATCAGGCAGTCCTTGTTGTCATCGGCCCGTCCGGGAACGGAGAGCAACAGGGTCGGTTTGTCCACCACCAGTACGGCGGCGTCCTGATAGATGATGCGGATGTTGGACAACGGCATTAAAACAGCCTCGTAACAAACGCCAACGGCGACTCAGGCCCCCTCCAGTCATGGAAGGGCCCTGAGCCGCCGTGGCTCCCGCCGGATCGACTCAGCGATCGGGCAGGGTGATATTGAGTTCCAGAATCGAGCAGCTGCCCTGGTTTTCCAGAGCGACGTGCACGTCATCGGACCCGATATTGACGTACTTGCGGATCACTTCCACCAGTTCCTTCTGCAAGGCTGGCAAGTAGTCCGGCGTACTGCGTTGGCCGCGTTCATGCGCCACGATGATCTGTAGACGCTCTTTCGCTACCGAGGCGGTACTGGGCTTTTTGTTGGCACGAAAGAAGTCAAAAAGGTTCATTACCTACCTCCAAAAAGTCGCTCGAAGAATCCCTTCTTCTCGACATCGAGGAAACGATGGTCCACGGTCTTGCCCAACAGACGATCGACAGCATCGCTGTACGCCTGGCCGGCGTCGCTCTGGTCGTCGAGAATCACCGGTACGCCCTGGTTGGAGGCCTTGAGGACGGCTTGCGATTCTGGAATCACGCCCAGCAGGGTCACCGCGAGGATTTCCTTGACGTCTTCGACGCCGAGCATTTCGCCGTTGACGACGCGCGTAGGGTTGTAGCGGGTCAGCAGCAGGTGTTCCTTGATCGGGTCTTCGCCGTTTTCGGCGCGACGGGACTTGCTGGCCAACAGGCCCAGCATGCGGTCCGAGTCACGTACGGAGGAGACTTCCGGGTTGGTTACCACGATCGCTTCATCAGCGAAGTACATCGCCAGGTGGGCACCTTTCTCGATACCGGCCGGGGAGTCGCAGACCACGAATTCGAAGTCTTCTTTCAACTGCATCAGGACTTTTTCTACGCCTTCCTGGGTCAGCGCGTCTTTGTCGCGGGTCTGACTGGCGGCCAGCACGTAGAGGTTTTCCAGGCGCTTGTCTTTGATCAGGGCCTGTTGCAGGTTGGCTTCGCCGTTCACCACGTTGACGAAGTCATACACCACGCGGCGCTCGCAACCCATGATCAGGTCGAGGTTACGCAAGCCGACGTCGAAGTCGACGATAACTGTTTTGTGACCACGCAGAGCGAGGCCGGTACCGATAGCGGCGCTGGTGGTGGTCTTACCCACACCACCCTTGCCGGATGTAACCACGAGAATCTTGGCCAAGGTGTTTTACCCCTAAGGAAAAAGGACGTTTAGCCCCTGAAAAACATCTCTTGAAAAACTACTGCAGTCGGACAGCCTTGGCTGGAATCCGGATCTGAGCGGTACTTACCCCCGGTAAACACTGCTTTTAGCCTTTTTCCTACTTCGTTTGAGCCGTTTTCGCTACGTTTTAGAGATGCTTGGAAAATGCGGCAGTATCCGTTAAAGCCGAATGATGTTCAACACGTCACCCGACAGGCTGACTTGTACGCCTGCGCCCCACAACGGATCGCGGCGCAGGTCCTCGGAAACCTTGTAGTGACCGGCGATGGAGACCAGTTCAGCGGTCATTTGCTGACAGAAAATCCTGGCTTTCGTATCACCTTTGACGCCGGCCAGCACACGACCGCGCATCGCGCCGTATACATGGATGTTGCCGTCGGCGAGAAGTTCCGCCCCCGGGCTGACCGATGAAATCACCACCAGATCGCTGCCCTGGGCATAAATCTGCTGGCCACCACGTACTGGCGACGTGATGATTTTTGTTGGTTTGATGGTCGGCTCCGGTGGTTTTTCCGGTTTCTTCGCTACGACGCCTTCGAGCGGGTCGAGCGGGCGTTCCCGCGCGCCGGACGGCGGCAGCACTGGCAGATCGACCGCAATGGCGGCGGCGATGTCTTCAATGCGGCTGGCACGGATCGCCAGGGTGCGCAGGCCATGCTGGCGGCAGATGCGCATCAATCCCGGCAGGTCGACCGAGCCTTCGCTGGCCGGGAGTTTGTCCAGGGCCAGTACCAGCGGCGCATTACTGAAGAAGTTGGGCGCCTGGGCGACCTTGGCGGCCAGTTGCCGATCAAGGTTCTCGAGGTCGTTACGGGCCAGTTCCAGCACCGTAATGGCCAGCATGCTGCCCTTCAACTGGAACACGGGATCTTGGTCTAGCGGTTCGGTTTGGCTCATGGTCGGCATACAACGGCTTGTCACTAAAAGTGCCGAGACTTATAACGAGAACGCCCGCAGGCCGCAAGCCGGGTCGAACGATGTAGAATGCGCGGCCATTAACTTTCCGGAACCTTTAATGGAACGCCCGCGATTTCGAACAGCATTTCTTTCTCCGCGTTTCTGGCCGCTGTGGTGTGGCCTGGGGCTGTTGTGGCTGATTGTGCAGTTGCCGTATCCGGCGTTGCTGGCGATCGGTCGCGCCCTGGGCGCATTGATGTACCGAGTGGCCGGCGACCGACGGCGCATTGCCAAGCGCAATCTTGAGCTGTGTTTCCCTGAAAAATCCGCTGCCGAGCGCAAGCGCCTGCTCAAGCAAAACTTCGCGTCCACCGGCATCGCCTTCTTCGAGATGGCCATGAGCTGGTGGTGGTCGCGCAAGCGTCTGGCGAAACTGGCCCATGTCGAAGGCCTGGAGCATTTGAAACAGGCTCAGGCGCAAGGCAAGGGCGTGATTCTGATGGCTGTGCACTTCACCACGCTGGAGATCGGCGCGGCGTTGCTCGGTCAGCAACACACCATCGATGGCATGTACCGCGAACACAAGAATCCGCTGTTCGACTTCATCCAGCGCCAAGGCCGCGAGCGGCACAACCTCGACTCGCTGGCGGTGGAGCGCGACGACGTGCGTGGCATGCTCAAACTGCTGCGCGCAGGGAGAGCGATCTGGTACGCACCGGATCAGGACTACGGCGCCAAGCAAAGTATCTTCGTGCCGCTGTTCGGGATTCAGGCGGCGACTGTCACCGCCACCAGCAAATTCGCACGCTTGGGCAAGGCGCTGGTGGTGCCGTTCACCCAGGAGCGCCTGGCTGACGGCAGCGGTTATCGACTGGTGATTCATGCCCCGCTCGAAGGCTTTCCCGGCGAGACGGAAGAGGCCGATTGCATTCGGATCAACCAATGGGTGGAAGGTGCGTTGCGCGAATGTCCGGAGCAATACCTTTGGGCGCATCGCCGCTTCAAGAGCCGCCCACCGGGCGAGCCGAAACTGTACGCCAAACGCGGTTGAGTCACCGATCCCTTTAAGCACCATGGAGTGTTGCAATGAGTCCTGCTGAACCCGTTACAGGGTTGATTCTTTCCGGCGGTGGGGCTCGCGCGGCCTATCAAGTAGGCGTGCTGGCGGCGATTGCCGAGCTGCTGCCGCTGGGGGCGGCGAATCCGTTTCCGGTGATCGTCGGCACCTCGGCCGGTGCGATCAATGCGGTCAGCCTGGCCAGTGGGGCGATGGATTTTCGTGGCGCGATTGAGCGTCTGACAGCCTTCTGGCAAGGTTTTCGCAGCCATCTGGTATTACGCAGCGATTGGCCGGGGGTGATTCATCAGGCCACCCGTTTTGTCAGTCACAACCTGATGGGCATTGGCTCGCCGGTGCCGGTGGCCCTGCTTAACAGTTCGCCGCTGCGCCGCTTGCTCAATCACAAACTGCACATGCCCGGGATCGCCGAAGCGATTGCGCAAAAGCAATTGCGGGCCGTAGCGGTTACAGCGTTCGGCTACGAGTCCGGCCAGGCTGTCACGTTTTATCAGGGCGGCGGCACCATCGAATCCTGGTTGCGCCATCGGCGAGTCGGCGTGCCGACCCAACTGACTGTCGACCATCTGCTCGCCAGTTCCGCGATTCCATTGCTATTCGCACCGGTAAAAATCGGCGAAGAATATTTCGGCGATGGCGCGGTGCGTCAATCGGCACCGATCAGCCCGGCCCTGCACCTGGGTGCCAGTCGCGTGCTGGTGGTGGGCGTCAGCGGCAACCCGCGCGGGATCGATCCGCAACAGCCGCTGCAACGTGCCTACACCGGTCAGCAGCCGACCCTGGCGCAAGTCGGTGGGCACCTGCTCAACAGTACGTTCATTGACAGCCTGGAAAGTGACATCGAGTTGTTGCAGCGTCTGAACCAGTTCAGCCATCTGCTGCCCGACAGCATGTCAAGTCGTGCATTGGGGGCGGCCCCGGTGGAAGTACTGGTGATTTCGCCGAGTCAGCCGATCGATGAGATTGCAGCGCGGCATCGCCAGGAACTGCCGGCGGCCTTGCGCCTGTTTTTGCGCGGGCCGGGGGCGACCAAGACCAGCGGGGCGGGAGTGCTGAGTTATCTGCTGTTCGAGGCGGGGTATTGCAGCGAATTGATTGACCTGGGGCGGCGCGATGCGTTGGCCAAGCGCGATGAGTTGTGCCGGTTTCTGGGGTTGTCATAAAGCAAAAGATCGCAGCCTGCGGCAGCTCCTACCCCGGATGCGCACGTCCGTAGGAGCTGGCGAAGCCTGTGATCTTTTGACTTTAAATCAGAAGTGGAACTTCACCAGGAAGCTCGTGTTGCTCTGATCAGTTTTGAAGTACTGGCTGTCCTTGATCCCGTACTTGTCCGACCAATAGTCGTACTCGACACCCACATACAACTGCTTCTCGCCAATGTTCAACGCTTTGCCCAAGTCGTATTTGATCTGCGGGTTGAAGTGCAGGTTGGCGTGGTAGGTGCCTTTGCTGTTCTGGTCGTTGTCGACCACCCAGTCCATGAAGCCATCGATCAGGATGTTCGAATCGCCCACCGGAATGGTGTAGGACCAGACCGGGGTGATCTGCCAGACGTTGTCACCCGGGCGGCTGCCTTCGGTGTGACGCTGGTAGAAGTTCAGCTGGAAGTAGTCGAAGCCAGGAATCGCCAGGTCGAAACCAGGACCGATCAGGTAAGACTCGGTATCGCCTTCACCGAACTCGTACGTCATGGCCAGCAGCACGTCCTTGACCGGACCGAACTCCAGTTTCTGGTCGAAGATCTTGCCAAACGACAAGCGTGGGCTGATTTCGCCGTAGTAGGTGTTCGAACCGACGCCGGGGTCGTCCTTGCCGTTGTAGAAAATCTTGTCGACGAACACGAAGTTGTCGCCGTATTTCCATGCATCGGCGTGCTCGAAAGTGACGGTTTGCTGAATGCGCGGGTTGACCTGGAAGTCCTTGCCATAGAGGTAGGTCAGGCTGTTGTTCTGCCATTGCAGCAAGTCGCCGGCCATGGCCTGGCCCCCGGCCAGCAAGGATCCCGCGAGCATCAGGCTGGTGCACGTACGTTTCATTCGGTTGCTCCCAAAAAGTAGGTGGTTCCACGTTATTTTTCTAAGGTCGGCGCTCTGGTGTGGCGCCTTTTCTTGCTGCTGTAAAAAAATCATCCATTCGGTCAGCTTTGGTGCTGTTAGCAAGAGCTGAGCCAAGGCTTTCAAAAAGCCAAAAAATGCCCGTTCGGCTGTTCTAAAACAGTCGATCGAGCGTCTTTTCGGGAAGCCTTGGTACTGTCCAGAACCGGGGTAAGTTGGCTTTCTGGTCAGGAATTAAATCCGGGCTTTTTTTTAGACCGGATTCGGGCGGCCGCGGAGAATACTGACTCCTTGGCCAGGTCTCAAGTGCCCCGCAACAGAGCACTGGCGACAGGTGTGGGGCATTGCTGAACGACAGACTTGTCTGGGTACGAATCATCTGTTGCTCCCTCTTGTTTTTATTGTTTTGTGGCGAGGGGGCTTGCCCCCGTTGGGTCGCGAAGCGGCCCCGGTATTTCCCCAGCCATGCCTTGTCGGCAGGTTTTGCGACTGCTTCGCAGCCGAGCGGGGGCAAGCCCCCTCGCCACGGGGAGCGCCTTCACAGGTTCGATTAGTGCGTGTGGGCGTGGCAGTCGTTGACGGCTGCGCGTTCGTGACCGCCGAGGATGTTGAACAACAGGTTCAATGCCAGGGCGCTAAGCGTGGCCATGGCGATGCCGCTGTGGGTGATCGGGCTCATCCACATTGGCAGGTGGGCGAAGAATTCCGGGCGCACCACCGGGATCAGCCCCATGCCGATGCTCACCGCCACCAGCAACTGGTTGCGCCGGTCACCGATGTCGGCTTCCTGAAGAATCTTGATCCCGGTGGCGGCGACCATGCCGAACATCGCAATCGCCGCGCCGCCCAGTACCGCTGGTGGAATCGACGCCACCAGGAACGCGGCTTTCGGCAGCAGGCTCAGCACGATCAGTAAGCCACCGGCGACGATGGTCACCGAGCGGCAACGTACGCCGGTCATTTGTACCAGGCCGATGTTCTGAGCGAATGAGGAGTGGGTGAAGGTGTTGAAGAAACCGGCGAAAAACGAAGCACCGGCATCGCACAGCAAGCCACGACGCAGCATCCGCGGCGTGACGTCCTGGCCGGTGATTTTGCCCAGCGCGAGGAACATCCCGGTGGACTCGACGAAGATGATTACCACCACCAGGCACATGGACAGAATCGGTGCGAGCTCGAATTTCGGCATGCCGAAATGCAGCGGGGTGACGATTTGCAGCCACGGCGCCTGGTCCATCCCGCTGAGGTCGACCATGCCGATCACGCCGCAAATCACATAACCCAGGCACATGCCGATCAGCACCGAAATATTGACCCAGAAACCGCGCATGAAGCGATGGACCAGCAGAATGGTGGCCAACACCAGTGCGGCGATGGCCAGGTAAACAGGCGAACCGAATTGAGCTGCGCCAGCACCGCCACCGGCCCAGTTCACGGCCACGGGAAACAGCGACAAACCGATCGAGGTGATGACGGTACCGGTCACTAGCGGCGGGAAGAAGCGCACGACTTTGGACATGAAGGGCGCGATGAGCATGCCGAAGAAACCGGCGGCGATGGTCGCGCCGAAAATCCCTTGCAGACCGATGCCGGTCATCCCGGCCATGGCCACCATGCTGCCGACCGCGGCGAAACTGGCACCCATCATCACCGGCATGCGAATGCCCATCGGGCCGATGCCCAGCGACTGGACGATGGTGGCGATGCCGGCCACCAGCAGGTCGGCGTTGATCAGGAAGGCGATTTCTTCACGGCTCAGGCCGGCGGCCTGCCCGATGATCAGCGGCACTGCAATGGCGCCGCCGTACATCAGCAGAACGTGTTGCAGGCCGACCAGAATCAGTTGCACAAGGGGTAAACGTTGAATGGCGGGTGCGTCGGGGATGCGCGCTTCGGATAGCTCGGACATGCAACACCTCGGATCTTTTTTATTCTTGTGATTTTTGTATCAGGGGGACCTGTGGCGAGGGAGCTTGCTCCCTCGCCACACAAGCCCTATCTCCATTACTTGGTCGGAGCTCCCTGAACAATCCACGCGCCGATCAGGTCACGTTCCTGCTGGGTCATCTGGGTGATGTTGCCCAGTGGCATGATCTGGCTGGTGACGGCTTGAGCCTGGATGCGCGCAGCGTTTTGGCGGATCTGTTCTGGCGTGTCGAACATCACGCCGGCCGGTGCGGCACTGAACAGCGGGCTGGTGGGTTTGGCCGAGTGACAGACCGCGCAACGCTCCTGAATGACGCTGTGAACCTTGTCGAACGTCGGGCCCTGATTCGAGGCTTGGGCCGGTGCAGCGGCAGGCGCATCAGGTTTCGCCGCTTCGGGTTTGGCATCACCGCCCAGGGCGGTTTCCGGCAGCGGCTGGTACTCGATGGTCCCTGGTGCCTTGGCCACTTCAGGTGCGCTGGACATCGGCGCCGGGCCGGTCACGTAGGCCAGGCAAATCATGCCGACCGCCGCAACGGGCAGGGTCCAGGCGAATTTGTGGCTGTCGTGACGGGTGTTGAAGTAGTGACGCACCAACACCGCCAGCACCGCGATCCCGGCCAGGATCAGCCAGTTGTACTGGCTGCCGTACGTGCTCGGGAAGTGGTTGCTGATCATGATGAACAGCACCGGCAAGGTGAAGTAGTTGTTGTGCCGTGAACGCAGCAAACCTTTGGCCGGCAGCGCCGGGTCGGGCGTGCGGTTTTCGGCGATCGCCGCCACCAGGGCGCGCTGGGCCGGCATGATGATGCGGAACACGTTGCCGACCATGATGGTGCCGATGATCGCGCCGACGTGCAGGTACGCACCACGACCGCTGAACACTTTGCTGAAGCCGTAGGCGGCGCCGATGATCAGCACGAACAGAATTACGCCCAGCAGGGCAGGGCGTTTGCCCAGTGCCGAGTCGCAGAGGAAGGAGTAGACGAACCAGCCGATGAACAGCGAGCCGAGGCCGATGGCCACGCCTTCAGGGCCGCTCAGGGTGCTGCCTGGAGCCAGCAGGTACAGCGTCGGGTTGGAGTAGAACACCACGCACAGCAGCGCGATCCCCGACAGCCAGGTGAAATAGGCTTCCCATTTGAACCAGTGCAGGTTGTCCGGCATGGTCGGCGGAGCCAGTTTGTATTTTTCCAGGTGGTAGATACCGCCGCCATGGATCGCCCACAAATCGCCCGCCAGGCCATTTTTCGGGTTGACCCGATTGAGGTTGTTTTCCAGCCAGACGAAATAGAACGACGCGCCGATCCAGGCCACGCCAGTGATCATGTGAACCCAGCGCACGCTCAGGTTCAGCCATTCCAACAGATGTGCTTCCACAGTCTTTACCTCTCGCCTGTCACCCTTGTTGTCGAGTGATCAGACCTTCTCTTATTGGTGGGGGGCGAGGATCAAACACTCATCCTCTTGGAAAAAATGCTCATCGCAGTTATTGCCTGTGCCACTGCGATCAACCACCAGGAAGTCATCCCGCTTTTCGATCGTCAGCACCGGGTGGTGCCAGACGCCGCGATGGTAATTAATGCCCTGCCTGCCGTTGGTGACGAAGGCGCGGACCAAGCCTGATACAGGTGCATCGCCAAGTGGCGCGACCACGATCAGAAAGGGGTTGCCGAGCAGCGGAATGAACGCCTGACTGCCCAGCGGATGGCGCTCCAGCATGCGTACCGTCAGCGGCATGTCCTGCGCGTCGGCGCGGAAGATGCTGATGATCGCCTTGTCCTCTGGCGTGGCGGTTTCCACCGTCGCCAGTTTGTGGAAGCGCATGGTCGAACCGTTGTTGATCATGAAGTGATCGCTGCCGTCGGTTTCGATCACGTCACCGAAAGGGGCGAAGGCTTCTTTGGTCAGCGGTTCAATCGTCAATGTGCGCATGCTGGTCTTCTTTTCCAAATTCGTTTTCGGTTCACATCGCTCGCGCGTCTTGCGCGATCCCTGTAGGAGCTGCCGCAGGCTGCGATCTTTTGCTTTTGAAGATCAAAAGATCGCAGGCTTCGCCAGCTCCTACAGGGGTTGGCGTTCGGTCGTTATTTAGCGACCTTGCCGAGAACGCGCAGGCGGCTCACACCACCATCCGGGAACACGTTCAGGCGGATGTGGGTGATCGGGCCCAGCGCCTTGATCTGCTCGGCGAAGGTGTGTTCGGCGTGCATTTCCAGCTTCTGGCTTGGCAGCAGTTCGCGCCAGAACAGCGATTGGGTTTCGATCTGGCTGTCGGTGCCGCCCTTCACGAATGCGCCCTGGATCGAGCAACTGTCCGGGTAGTTGCCCTTGAAGTGCAGGGTGTCGACGATGACTTTCTCGACTTCACCGGCATGGCCCAGCGCGACGATCACCCAGTCATTGCCCGGGGTACGACGACGTGCGGTTTCCCAGCCATCGCCCATGTTGATGCCACGGCCCGGGTTGAGGATATTGCTCATGCGGCCGAAGTGTTCGTCGGAGCAGGCGAGGGCGCGACCGCCGTTCAGGGCTGCAGCCAGGTCGACTTGTTCGTTGTCGCCAACGGCCGACCAGTCGCGGAACGGGATGCCGTATACGCGCAGACGGGCCACGCCGCCATCCGGGTAGATGTTGAAGCGCAGGTGGCTGAACGCCTGGTCATTGTTGATTTCGTGGTAGTGGTGGCTGTTGCCTTGCAGCTCGACGGCCGACAGCACTTCAGTCCACTGGGTGTTCTCGTCCGGCTCGCCCGAGGCCAGGAAGCAGGCTTCCAGGGAGGCCGATGGCGGGTAGTTGCCGGTGAAGAATGAAGTGTCGATGTCCACGCCTTTGATCGAACCCGGTACGCCCAGGCGGATCACCGCGCTGTCGTAGCCTTCGAAGCGCTTGCGGCGCGACTCCCAGCCGTCCATCCACTTGCCGTTGTCATCGAACACGCCCTCCTTCCACACGGCCGGGGTCGGCTGGAACAAACGGTTGGCGTCTGCGAACCAGTCATCGGTGACCGAGATGATTTTGGTCCCCAGACGGGCGTCGGCCAGGTTGACGAACTTCTCGAAAGGTACGGCGTAAGCTTTCATTCTTCTTGTCTGCCTTTAAATAAGTTGGCTTGGGATGCTTGCAGGGCCCGGGGCGTTTTTTGCGTTCGTCAACGTCGGGCCAGGCTTGCTATAGGGTCAGTAATCGGAACAACGCGATCTTGTTGATCTCTGCCAGCGCGCATTTGAATTCGGTGTCGACCGGGTTGTGAATGCGCGTTTCGAACGCTGCGAGGATCTGATGCCGGTTGCTGCCTTTTACCGCCATGATGAAGGGAAACTTGAACTTGGCTTTGTAGGCGTCGTTCAGCTCGGTGAAGCGTTCAAACTCATCGCTCGAGCATTGGTGAATACCGGCGCCAGCCTGTTCATGGGTGCTGGCTTCGGTCAGTTGGCCCTGGACGGCAGCTTTGCCGGCCAGGTCCGGGTGCGCGTTGATCAGGGCCAGTTGGCTGGCGTGATCGGCGCTTAACAGGATGTCGCTCATGCGCTGGTGCAGGGTTTCGATCTGGTCGATCGAAGCGTCCTGGCCCAGGTCGAATGCCTTCTCGGCCACCCATGGCGAGTGTTCGTAGATGTCGGCGAAGGCGGCGACAAATGCGTCGCGGCTCAGGGTCGAGGGTTTCAGTGTCTGGAAGTGTCTCATTTGGCAGCCCCTTGGTACGGATGGGTTTGCTGCCAGTGGCGAGCGATGTCGACGCGGCGGCTGAACCACACCTGTTCGTGGCTTTTAGCGTATTCGATAAAGCGTTTGAGCGAGGCCAGGCGCGCCGGACGGCCGATCAGCCGGCAGTGCAGGCCGATCGACAACATCTTCGGTGCCTCGGCGCCTTCGGCATACAGCACGTCGAAGGCGTCCTTCAGGTATTCGAAAAAGTCGTCGCCCTTGTTGAAACCCTGGACCTGGGTGAAGCGCATGTCGTTGGTGTCCAGGGTGTACGGAATCACCAGGTGTGGCTTGCCGGTCGGGTTGTTCGGTTCCCAGTAGGGCAGGTCGTCATCGTAGGTGTCGCAGTCATAGAGGAAACCGCCTTCTTCCATCACCAGCCGGCGGGTGTTCGGGCCGGTGCGGCCGGTGTACCAGCCCAGCGGGCGCTCGCCGGTGATCTCGGTGAGGATGCGGATCGCTTCGAGCATGTGCTCGCGTTCCTGCGCTTCGTCCATGTACTGGTAGTCGATCCAGCGATAGCCGTGGCTGCAGATCTCGTGGCCGGCCTCGACCATCGCGCGGATCACGTCCGGGTGACGCTGGGCGGCCATGGCCACGGCGAAGATGGTCAGCGGAATGTCGAAGGCCTTGAACAGTTTCAGAATCCGCCAGACGCCGGCACGGCTGCCATACTCGTAAAGGGATTCCATGCTCATGTTGCGCTCGCCTTGCAGCGGCTGCGCCGAGACCATTTCCGAGAGGAAGGCTTCGGACTCTTTGTCGCCGTGAAGGATATTGCGCTCGCCACCTTCCTCGTAGTTGAGCACGAAGGACAGGGCGATGCGGGCATTGCCCGGCCAGTGTGGGTGAGGAGGGTTACTGCCGTAACCGATCAGGTCGCGTGGGTAGTCAGCGCTCACTGCAGTCTTCCTTCTTGTTCGTGTCGACTTGGTCAAAGTCAGGGTGTGTGTGGCGGCCTGGCGATGAGAGGGCAGGCTGGCGTCACAGCGATGGGTTGATTGTATACAACTTTATATTCACTTTGTAAGCCTGATTTTTTGCCTTTTTCACTGACCGTCCTCTTTGAAGGATACTGCAAGAAACCTGCCCAAGTGGTCAGCTAATGGATGGAAGGTCCACTGATCTTATGGTTCGACGCAAGATTTGCTGGCAAACCCTGAATGACGTGGACGGTGGTAAAAATGTCGTTTTTATTGTGTACAATTTTTTTGAAAAATGTCTTAATCAGTCGCTCGCCGCAACTTTTCGTGCTCCGAAACGGTGCGGTCTCCTTTTCAACTGACTTCGGGAGGCGCGAGGCCTGACTGCTCCACGCAGGCAGGCGCGCAGAATCAATGGGACGTTTGACTACACACGTTTTGGACGCTGCACACGGTTGCCCCGGCAGTTCGATCAAGGTCGAGCTGTACCGCGTTGAAGGTTCGCAGCTGGAACTGGTCGCCACGGTGCTCACCAACAGCGACGGCCGGGTCGATGCTCCGTTGCTGCAAGGCGATGACTACCGTACCGGGGTCTATCAGCTTCAGTTTCACGCGGGCGATTACTACCGTGCCCGTGGCGTTCAGCTGCCGGAGCCTGCGTTTCTGGATGTGGTGGTGCTGCGGTTCGGTATCTCTGCCGAACAGGATCACTACCATGTGCCGTTGCTGATTTCGCCGTATAGCTATTCGACCTATAGAGGAAGCTAGGACTTTTCCCCCCCCAAAAAATCCTGCGCATATAGCTTCTTTGGTCTTTTGCCCGCTCACACTGCGGGCTTTTTTTGCCTGGTGGAAAGTCAAAAGATCGCAGCCTTCGGCAGCTCCTACATGGAAACGCATTCCCCCTGTAGGAGCTGTCGAGTGCAACGAGGCTGCGATCTTTTGCCCTTAGCGGCTCAACAATGAGGCCGCGCCCGCACCGCTGAACAACCCGGCACTGACCCGGTTAAACCAGCTCTGCCCCTTGCCACTGCGCAGATACCGCGCCGCGCCATGAGCCCCCAGCCCATAAGCCAGCTTGCACAGCAGATCCAGCACGGTCCAGGTGGCAATCATCACCAGCAACTGCGGCAGGAACGGTTGTTCGGCACTCAAAAACTGCGGCAGGAACGCGGCAAAGAACAAAATGTCTTTCGGGTTGCTGGCGCCGAGCATGAACGCGCGCCCGAACAGTGCACGAAAGCGTGGCACCGGCGCAGCCTGGGGCACTTCGGCGCCCTGGGAGGGTTGGCGTGATTGCTGCCAGCTCTGCCAAGCGAGGTAGAACAGATACAGCGCGCCGACGATTTTCAGGGCGCTGAACAGCTGTTCCGACGCCAGCAGCAATGCGCCCAAGCCGAGCGCCGAAGCGCTGAGCAGGCAGATCGAGGCAAACACGCCTCCGAGAAACGCCGGGTAAGAACGGCGCAAACCGTAATTCAGACTGTTGCTGATCATCAGCAAAGACAGTGGCCCCGGTATCAGGATCACCACCAGCGCAGCGCCGCTGAACAGCAGCCAGGTTTCCAGACTCATCACTTTCCTCCCTATGCACAAAAGCCCCACCCGACGGGGTGAGGCTGGTTTGAAACGCGTCCCGCGTGACGCTTACAAGAAGATGAACTTGGCGATGAAGATCGCGCAGAGCACCCACAGACTGACGGATATTTCCTTGTACTTACCGGTGCCGGCCTTCAGCGCCACGTAAGTGATGAAGCCCAGCGCGATGCCGTCGGCGACCGAGAAGGTCAGCGGCATCATGATCGCGGTGACGATCGCTGGAATGCTGTCGGTCGCTTCGTCCCACTCGATGTGCGCCATGCCGCCCATCATCAGCATCGCTACATAAATCAGCGCACCGGCGGTTGCATAAGCGGGGATCATGCCAGCCAGCGGTGCGAAAAACATGGCGGCAATAAATAGCACACCTACGGTCACGGCGGTAAGACCAGTCCGACCACCAGCGGCTACACCCGCGGCACTTTCCACGTAACTGGTGACCGGCGGAACACCCACCACCGCCCCGAAAACACTGGAGGCACTGTCGGCTTTCATGGCGCGGGACAGGTTTTCGATCCGACCGTCAGCGTTCACCAGGTTGGCGCGCTGGGCGACGCCCATCAAGGTGCCGGCCGTGTCGAACATGTGCACGAAGAGGAAGGCCAGCACCACGCTGATCATGCTGACGTTGAACACGCCGGCGATGTTCATGGCCATCCAGGTCGGTGCCAGGCTCGGCGGGGCCGACATGATGCCCTCGTAGTGCACCAGGCCCAGACCCCAGCCGGCCAGGGTCACGGTGATGATGCTGATGAGAATCGCGCCGAACACTTTGTGGTAGCTGAGCACGGCGATCATCAGGAAGCAGATGGCAGCCAGCAGCGGACCGGGCTCGCGCAGGGAGCCGAGCTTGATCAGAGTGGCCGGGCTATCGACGACGATGCCCGCGGTTTTCAGGCCGATCAGCCCCAGAAACAGGCCCACACCCGCGCCCATGGCAAAGCGCAGGCTCACCGGAATGCTATTGAGCAGCCATTCACGAATCCGGGAAAAGGTCAGGAACATGAACAACACACCGGACACGAACACCGCGCCGAGGGCGGTTTCCCAGTTGTAGCCCATGGTGCCGACCACGGTGTAGGTGAAGAATGCGTTCAGGCCCATGCCCGGCGCCAGGCCCACCGGCCAGTTGGCGTACAGGCCCATCAATAGGCAGCCCAGCGCGGCGGCGATGCAGGTGGCCACGAACGCGGCACCGTGATCGATCCCGGCGTCGGCCATGATGTTGGGGTTGACGAAGATGATGTAGGCCATGGTGATGAAGGTTGTCAGACCGGCGATCAGCTCGGTCTTCACCGTGGTGCCGTGCAAGCTGAGTTTGAAGATGCGCTCCAGCCAGCCATTGCGTAACGGCGGCGAGAGTTCCAGCGTCGAGGCTTCGGATTTGCGGCTTTCCACAGCGAGTACTCCTCAAGAGTTTTATTGTTATTTCCAGGGCCGGACCCATGAGGGTGGCAGCGACCCTTTGAGGTACTTGCGAATTTGTTGACCTTATGGTCAGGAACTCGCACGAAGCGAATTATGCTTTTGTATACAAATAAAGCAAATAATGTTTTTGATTTTGTAGACGAAAAGTTTGTTGATTGGGATATATCGGCTATAGACGATCGTTCCCACGCTCTGCGTGGGAATGCCGCCATGGACGCTCTGCGTCCGCCGTTGATGTGACGCAGAGCGTCACGGGATGCATTCCCACGCAGAGCATGGGAACGATCAGCTTGGAAAGACCTGGGCTTTACCCAGCGCGAGATTCACCGTCAACCATCCATTCACCGCTGTCTCCCCAGCCTCGGCAAACACCCGCTCGAGCAATTTCACCTGCTCGCGCCGCAACGACTGCTCGAACCGCGCGCCTTCGACGGTCAGTTCCAGCAGCCGCTTACGCTTGTCGGTCTCGGACGCCACGCTGTTCACCAAATGCATTTCCACCAACTGCCGCAGCGGAATGTTCAGCGCCTGCTTGGTCACGCCGAGCAACGCCAGCAACTCCTTGACGCTCAGGTTCGGATAACGCGCGATGAAAAACACGATGCGCTGATGCACCCGGCTCAAGCCGCGACGCTCGAGCATTTCATCAGCCTTGGCGGTGAAGGCCTGATAGCCGAAGAAGAACGCTTCCATGGCTTGTTGCTGGGTGGTGGGGTTTTTAAGGTCAAGCATGTTGACGTATCCGCTCGGTCTGTCGTAATTTCGGTCAATCAGTTTGACTCATTCTCCTCAGGCCTCGCTACCGGTGACCCCATGGCTTTTTCCGAACGTGTCTCGCGCCTTAAAAGTTCTTTGATCCGTGAAATCCTCGCCGCCGCCCAGCGCCCGGAAGTGATGTCGTTCGCCGGCGGTTTGCCGGCCGAAGCCATGCTGCCGAAAGTCGAGTGGGCGGACATGCCGCTGTCCATGGGCCAATACGGGATGAGCGAAGGCGAGCCGGCACTGCGTGAAGCGCTGGCGGCCGAAGCCCGGGCGTTGGGCGTGCCGTGCGAGGCGAGTCAGGTGCTGGTGGTCAGCGGTTCGCAACAAACCCTCGATCTGGCGGCCAAGCTCCACATCGACAAAGGCACCGAAATTCTGCTTGAAGCGCCGACCTACCTGGCGGCGTTGCAGATTTTTCAGCTGTTTGGCGCCGACTGCATCACCGTCCCGCTGGAGGCTGATGGCCCGAGCCTGGCGCAACTGCGCAGCCGTCTGGAACAACACAAGCCAGCGTTCATCTACCTGATCCCGACGTTTCAGAATCCGTCGGCGGTGCGCTACAGCGAAGCCAAGCGCGACGCGGTGGCAGCGTTGCTCGACGAATTCGGCGTGACCCTGATCGAAGACGAACCCTACCGCGAACTGACCTTCGATGGCGGCAGCGCCACGCCGATCGTCAGCCGCTTGACCAAGGCCAGCTGGATCTACACCGGCACCGTGTCGAAAACCCTGTTGCCGGGCCTGCGGGTCGGTTACTTGATTGCCAGTCCGGATCTGTTCCCGCATTTGCTGCGGCTCAAGCAATCGGCCGATCTGCACACCAACCGCATCGGGCAGTGGCAAGCGCTGCAATGGATCGGTACTGAAAAGTACCAGCAGCACCTGGGCGAGTTGCGGGACTTCTACCGGGTTCGTCGGGATGCGTTCCAGTCGGTACTTGAAAAGCACTTTTCCGATCTGGCGGATTGGAACGTGCCGCAGGGTGGGCTGTTTTTCTGGCTGACGCTCAAGCAGCCGCTGGATACCCGCACGCTGCTCAAAGCTGCGCTGGCGGCGGATGTGGCGTTCATGCCGGGCGAACCGTTTTTCCCTGAGCCGGATAACAACCCCGGCCATCTGCGGCTGAATTTCAGTCACATTGACCCGGCACGGCTGGACGAAGGGCTCAAGCGATTGGCAGCGGTGGTGCGTCAGGCCAAGGCAGCGCAAGCAGCCTGAGGCTGTTGGTGGGAGAGGGGTAGAAACGAATAAACCGGCCAATCGGCCGGTTTATTTTTGTTCGGGTTTTGCGGTGTTTATACCGGCGCCACAGAAGCGTCAGACCGCAGCAAACCGCTTATCCAAATAATCAATGATCACCTTGGACTCATACATCCAGGTGGTCTGACCATTCTCTTCGATGCGCAGGCACGGCACTTTGATCTTGCCGCCTTGCTCCAGCAGGGCCTGGCGATCCTGTTCGTTGTTCTTGGCATCGCGCAAGGCCACCGGAACGTTCAGGCGACGCAGGGTGCGGCGGGTTTTCACGCAGAACGGACAGGCGTGGAACTGATACAGGGTCAGGTCCTTGGCGGCTGCTTCGACCTGAGCCTGAGCGGCGGCGGGGCGCTGCTTCTTGCCAGGGCGGGTGATGAAATCGATGAAGATGATCAGTTGGCCGAGGCCGACACGAAGCGCTTTGACGAACACGGTAGAAGTCTCTCAGGGCAAACAGAAGGCGCGCAGCTTACCTGATTTTTCGCAGGCGAAAAAAAACCGGCGATCAGTGCCGGTTTTCTTCGTGCTGCGAATTACTTGATCAGGCTGAGAAACTCGCTGCGGGTGGCCGCGTTTTCGCGGAACTCACCGAGCATCACCGAGGTGATCATCGTCGAATTCTGTTTCTCCACACCGCGCATCATCATGCACATGTGCTTGGCCTCGATCACCACAGCCACGCCCAGGGCGCCGGTGACTTGCTGGACCGCGTCGGCGATCTGGCGGCTGAGGTTCTCCTGGATCTGCAGGCGGCGAGCGTACATATCGACGATCCGCGCGACTTTCGACAGTCCCAGTACCTTGCCGCTCGGGATGTAGGCAACGTGCGCCTTGCCGATGAACGGCAGCAGGTGGTGCTCGCACAACGAGTAGAGCTCGATGTCCTTGACCAGCACCATCTCGCTGTTGTCGGAGCTGAACAAGGCACCGTTGGTGACCTCTTCCAGCGTCTGTTCATAACCGCGGCAGAGGTACTGCATGGCTTTGGCGGCACGTTTTGGCGTGTCGAGCAGGCCCTCGCGGGAGGCATCCTCGCCCAATTGGCCGAGAATCTCGGTGTAATTCTGTTCCAGGGACATGAAACTACCTGTGGGATTTAACGCAAAGGGCAAGGGTACGGTGGCAAACACGGCGCTGCAAGCGTGAAGCGACAGCTTTACTCGTCGCGACCTTCCATCATGGTTCGTTTAAGCATCACGTAAACCGCTCCAGCGCCGCCGTGTTTCGGCTGGCACGAGGTGAAGCCGAGCACCTGTGGATGCTGACGTAGCCAGGTGTTGACGTGACTCTTGATCATCGGCCGCTTGCCGTCCAGACGCACGGCTTTGCCGTGGGTGACGCGCACGCAGCGGATTTCGAATTTAGTTGCTTCGGCCAGAAACGCCCAGAGGGTTTCACGGGCCTTTTCCACGTTCATGCCATGCAGGTCGAGGCTGCCTTCGAACGGAATCTGTCCGATCTTGAGCTTGCGCATCTGGCTTTCCTGAACACCGTCACGCGCCCACATCAGCTCGTCTTCCGGGCCGACATCAATCACAAACTGATCGGACAGCCCGTCAACGGTGGTCGCATCGGTGCGCACAGTGGCGGCCTGGCGCAGCTTGGCAATTTGCGCGCGGTCGGCCTTGGGTTTGCCGGTTTCGGCGCGATCGTGCTTGATCGGCTTGACGCCTTGGATCGCGCTTTTGAACAGGGAAAAATCGTCGTCTTGCATGTCAGCCTCCGCGAAGGGGGGGCAGTTTACCCAAGTCGGAGCGCTATCCATAACAATTGAGGCCCGTCAAAACGCCGGGCCTTTGATTCAGTCGTGTTTTTTCATCAGGTGCGGGGCGATGTTCAGCTCTCGCGACTGGCGCGAACGGCGACGGCAGCGGCGCCATAGCAACACGCCGAGGTACAGCACGAACACGCCCACCGCCAGAATGATCGACGAGCCCAGCGGGCTGGCATTCAACTCGCCCAACGCCGGTGGCCGCCCCAGCAGGCTGGCCGCGCCGGCCATCGCCAGCAATACACCGCACATCGCCAGCAGGGCAGCGAACGCTGCGCCGAAGCGAAATCGCCAATTGCGTTGGCCCTTGGGCCGCAAGCGGCGTGCATCAAAACCATCGGATAACTTCATTCCGACCTTCCTCAATGGGTATCGGCCCTTCGACCGGGAGTTGACCGGGATGTTCCTGAGGCTAGGGCAATTACGGCAAATGAGAGGCTTTTGCGGATGAGCGGCGGTATGGGCCGCTCATCGACGGTCGATCAGATCAGATCAGATCGCGGGTCAGGGCGAGGGTGGCGAAGTTGTCTGCCATGATCGCCATTTCGGTCTGCTGAACGTGTTCGGCGCTGAGGATCCCGCCCTTGCAAGGCAAATCCCGCGTCGCGCAGGCGTCTTCCACCAGGGTGCAGCGAAAGCCCAGGTTCTTCGCCGCACGCACGGTGGTGCTGACGCTGGAGTGACTCATGAAACCGCAAACGATCAGGTCGAGCGAGCCCAGTTGTTGCAGGCGATCGTACAGTTCGGTGCCGTGAAACGCGCTTGGCAGCAATTTGCCGATGACGGTTTCGTCGCCCTGTGGCTCCAGGCCCGGGATGAACTCACCTCGTTCGCCCTGGGGATCGAACAGCCCACCGACAGTGCCGAGGTGACGCACGTGCACGATTGGCCGACCGGCTGCACGGGCAGCGGCCAGCAGGTGTTTGATGTTCGCGACGGCAGCATCCATGCCGCTCAGGGCCAGCGGACCACTGAGGTATTCTTTCTGGGCATCGATGATGACTAGGGTCGCATGACCCAGATTGGCCGCTGCGTAACCACGGCCGCTGAGTTGAAACATCGTTTTTGGAACGGACATTCTGGGGCTCCTTCGGGTGGGGCTTTTGCGGCATTGTCCTCTGGCTGAGCGCTTCTGTGAATCGCTTCCATCGCAGGCACCGCCGTTGCTGGCTCGCAGCCTTGTCAAGATACTCGTTCTGTTCAATAGCTGGCTGGAAAAATAGAAGGGTCCTACATCTGATCCGGTGTTTTTCCTGCGTCGTCGCGGCGCCTTTTGGCTGTTAGAATCGTCAGTCGTTTTTTCTGGAGTTTACCCCGTGATCACTTCCCGACTTCGTACCCTGCGTGACCATATCCGTTGGGCCGTCAGCCGCTTCCATGGGGAGGATCTGTTTTTCGGCCATGGGACCGACAACGCCTGGGACGAAGCCCGTCAACTGGTATTGGGTGCGCTGCACTTGCCGTGGGAAATCGCCGACAGCTATCTGGACTGCCGTCTGGAGGACGATGAGCTGGTCAATCTGCAACGCTTGCTCAAGCGCCGCATCGAAGAACGCATTCCGACCGCTTACCTGCTGGGCGAAGCCTGGTTCTGCGGCTTGTCGTTCATTGTCGACGAACGCGTGCTGATCCCGCGTTCGCCGATTGGCGAGCTGATTGAAAAACGTTTCGAGCCGTGGCTGGGTGCCGAACCTGCGCGCATTCTCGACTTGTGCACCGGTTCCGGTTGCATCGGTATCGCCTGTGCCTATGAGTTCCAGAACGCCGAAGTGGTTTTGGCCGACCTGTCGTTCGAAGCACTGGAAGTGGCTAACCAGAACATCGAGCGCCACGGTGTCGACGAGCGCGTGTTCACCGTTCAGGGCGATGGTTTCGATGGTTTGCCAGGGCAACGTTTCGACCTGATCGTGTCGAACCCGCCTTACGTCGATGCGGAAGATTTCGCCGACATGCCGGACGAATACCAGCATGAACCGGAGCTGGGCCTGGCCTGTGGCGACGATGGTTTGAACCTGGTGCGCCGCATGCTTGCCGAAGCGGCGGATCATCTGACCGAGAAGGGGTTGTTGATCGTCGAGGTGGGTAACAGCCAGGTTCACGTCGAGGCGTTGTACCCGGAAGTCGATTTCGCCTGGCTGGAGTTCGAGCGCGGTGGGCATGGGGTGTTCATGCTGACCGCCGAGCAGTGCCGCGATCATCAGGCGCTGTTCGCTTCTCGCGTCTGACCGTTAAAAGCAAAAGATCGCAGCCTTCGGCAGCTCCTACAGGTGTACACAAACCAGTGTAGGAGCTGCCGAAGGCTGCGATCTTTTTAGGCCTGGCTCCGATTACCGGTGCGTGGCAATCCAGATCAACAACCCCGCCTGAAACACCGCGAACGCCACCAGACAGGTAATGGTAAAGCGCAACCCGGCGTCTTCACGCTTGTACTTGCTGACCTTTTCTTCGTGTTTCTTCAGTTTGACTTCCTGTTCCGCCAGGTTCTGCTCGGCTTGCTGGAGCATCTGCGCGGCTTCGAGGATTTCCACCTGTTGCAGCTTTTCGCTGTTCCAGTCGCCCAGCAAATCACCGATCTGCACCTCTTTGACGCTGCCCTTCAAATGCTGGGCATCGGCGTAGGCCACGTCAAAACCGTGCACCCGCAGAAAGTGATCGCGGCGCAGGCGCGTGTCTTCGTTCAACGCATCCTTGTTGTTCAGGTCAGTGCCGTCGACGGTGTAGGCGGGCCATCGTTTCTTTGCCCAAGTGATGCCTTGAGCCGCCATATAGCGCCCGATGCCACGGTTCATCGGCTCTATCTGCAAGCCGCTATCCGGAGCGAAATGCACGCGTTTGGCGGCGTGATCGACCCACACATCCAGATGATTCTGTTCTTTGCGTACCCGTTGGCCTGGCAGCTTGATGGCCATGCGCAGCAGGCTGTGCTCCTTGCTGTTGCGTTCGGCGTAACCGAATTCGACAAAGCGCAGCGGTCGGCCGCCGGTGTTACGGTCGGTTTGCAACGGCGCCAGGCGGAGCATTTTGTGGTGCTCGACGTGGACGTCCGCCCACGGCAGCTCGACCGCTGGCGGTGTGTCTTTTTCAGCGGTGGAGTCGGGTGAAGTCTGGGTATCAGTCATAACGGCGAGATCCTGTCCAAGCCCTGTTGCCGCCAGTCATAGCGCTGGCGACAAAGGCTTATCGGCCGTTTTTTTCAGGACTGGAGCTTAACTGGGGCGAAGTCCGTCAATAAATCCGAGGATTCGTGCGCCGAGTTCCGCCGCCAGGGGCAATTGCGGATCTTTATAGGAGGCCAATTGCCGCTTCACGTCGTTGGGCACGATGCGCATGACGTGGTTCATGCCTTCGATCAGTGCCAGTTCGGCGTCCGGTTTGGCGGCTTTGAGCGCCCTGGCGTCACCCACGCCGACCTGGATGTCGTTGCTGCCCTGAATGATCAGTGCTGGCATCTTCAGTTTGGCGAAGGCCGCCGCCGGGTCTTGGCGGAACAGTGAAATCAGGTACGGCTGCACGCTGGGGCGGAAAATCACCTGCAACTGCGGCGGCACGTTGTCGTCGGTGTGGCCGGCCTTGAGGCTGTCGAGCAGTTCATTGCTGCGCAGCATCAATGGCGGTGGCAGGCGATTGCTCAACTGCTGGCGCAGCACTTGATCGATCGGCCGGGCGCTGCCGGACAGGGAAATCACCGCCGCGGCGTCGACACTTGGCGCCGCCAGGCTGGCAATCAATGCACCTTCGCTGTGGCCCAGCAAAATCAGTTTGCCCAGGCGCGGATCGGCCTTGAGCTTCTGCCCCCAGGCCACGGCATCGGCCACATAGGCTTCCACCGACAGGTTGCGTTCATCCGGCGTGGCCGCAAGGCTCGCCGCCACGCCGCGTTTGTCGTAACGCACACTGGCGATGTTGTGTTTGGCCAGCACCCAAGCCAGCCGTTTGAGGCTGTCGTTGCGCCCGCCGTCGGGGTTGTTTCCGTCACGATCCGTAGGACCGGAGCCGGAAATGATCAGGACAACCGGTACTGGCGTGTCGGACTTGGGCAGCAACAGCGAGCCGAAAAGCTCGCCACTGCCGGTGTCCAGGGTGATGGGACGTTGCAGGACGGTGGCCTGGGCTACATTGGAAAGAAGACCGGTAAACAGGGTAAGGCTCAAGGCTAGAACTCGCAGCATCATCACGCCATCATCAACAAGGTGCCGGTTGGACTCGCAGGCACCCATAAGGTTCGAGGATGAACTACTTGGGTAGCCTGCGTATACTGGCGCGCATTACGTATTTTAGGTTCGATTTCACGGAGCGTCCTGCATGTCCGGCAATACCTACGGCAAGCTGTTCACTGTCACCACCGCGGGCGAAAGCCATGGTCCGGCGTTGGTCGCCATTGTCGATGGCTGCCCGCCGGGCCTGGAGATCTCCCTTGAGGACCTGCAGCGCGACCTGGACCGCCGCAAGCCCGGCACCAGCCGCCACACCACCCAGCGCCAGGAAGCCGACGAAGTCGAAATCCTCTCCGGCATATTCGAAGGGCGCACCACCGGTTGCGCCATCGGCCTGTTGATCCGCAACACCGACCAGAAGTCCAAGGACTACTCGGCGATCAAGGATCTGTTCCGTCCGGCCCACGCCGACTACACCTATCACCACAAATACGGTGAGCGCGATTACCGCGGCGGCGGTCGCAGCTCGGCCCGTGAAACCGCCATGCGCGTGGCAGCCGGCGCGATTGCCAAGAAGTACCTGGCCACCCAGGGCATCGTCATTCGTGGCTACATGAGCCAGCTCGGCCCGATCGAAATCCCGTTCAAGACCTGGGATTCGGTGGAAGAGAACGCTTTCTTCAGCCCCGACCCGGACAAAGTGCCGGAGCTGGAAGCCTATATGGACCAGTTGCGTCGCGACCAGGATTCGGTCGGCGCGAAGATCACCGTGGTCGCCGAAGGCGTGATGCCGGGCCTCGGCGAGCCGATCTTCGACCGCCTCGACGCCGAACTGGCCCACGCGCTGATGAGCATTAACGCGGTCAAGGGCGTGGAAATCGGCGCCGGTTTTGCCAGCATCGCCCAGCGTGGCACTGAACACCGCGATGAAATGACCCCGGAAGGTTTCCTCAGCAACAACGCCGGCGGCATTCTCGGTGGCATTTCGTCGGGTCAGCCGATCGTTGCGCACCTGGCGCTCAAGCCAACATCGAGCATCACCACGCCAGGCCGTTCCATCGACATCCATGGCAACCCGGTGGAGGTCGTTACCAAGGGCCGTCACGACCCGTGCGTCGGCATCCGCGCCACGCCAATCGCCGAAGCGATGATGGCCATCGTGCTGATGGACCACTTGCTGCGTCACCGCGGGCAGAACGCCGATGTGCGCGTGAGCACTCCGGTGTTGGGGCAGCTTTAATGGCTGATCTGAAAGCCGCTGCAGTCTGATGACGGTGGCGGCGCTCCCGTACTGGCGGCTTTCCAGCTTCTACCTGTTCTATTTCGCCTTGCTCGGTTCGACAGCGCCGTTTCTGGCGCTGTACTTCGATCATCTGGGTTTCAGCGCCGCGCGCATTGGCGAACTGGTGGCGATCCCGATGCTGATGCGCTGCGTGGCGCCGAATATCTGGGGCTGGCTCGGTGACTACACCGGGGGACGGCTGGCCATCGTGCGTTTCGGCGCGGTGTGCACGCTGCTGACGTTCTCGCTGATTTTCGTCAGTAAAAGCTACGCCTGGCTGGCGATGGTCATGGCCTTGCACGCGTTCTTCTGGCACGCGGTATTGCCGCAGTTCGAAGTCATCACCCTGGCTCATTTGCGGGGGCAGACCTCGCGCTACAGTCAGATTCGCCTGTGGGGTTCCATCGGTTTCATCATCACCGTGGTGGCGCTGGGCCGATTGTTCGAATGGCTGAGTCTCGACATTTACCCGGTGGCGCTGGTGTTGATCATGGCCGGGATCGTCGTCAGCAGTCTCTGGGTACCCAACGCGCAACCGGTTCAGGGTGAACGGTTGACGGGGGAGGGATTCCTCCAGCAATTGCGCAGCCCCGGGGTGTTGGCGTTTTACGCGTGCGTGGCGTTGATGCAAATGAGCCACGGGCCGTATTACACCTTTCTGACCTTGCACCTTGAGCGACTCGGTTACAGTCGCGGGCTGATCGGCATGCTCTGGGCGGTCGGCGTGGTCGCCGAAGTCTTGATGTTTCTGTTCATGAGCAAGATTCTCGCGCGCTTCTCGGTACGCCGGGTGCTGCTGGCGAGTTTCCTGCTGGCGGCCCTGCGTTGGTTGTTGCTCGGTTCGTTTGCCGAGTTCCTTTGGGTGTTGCTGTTCGCCCAGGTGCTGCACGCCGCCACCTTCGGCAGCTTTCACGCCGCTGCCATCCAATTCGTGCAACGTAGCTTCGGCGCGCGCCAGCAAGGGCAGGGCCAGGCGTTGTATGCCGCGCTGGCCGGCACCGGCGGTGCACTGGGTGCGTTGTATTCCGGCTACAGCTGGAATGCCCTCGGCGCCACATTGACCTTTAGTATTGCCAGCCTCGCAGCCTTCGCCGCTGCCGTTATCATTGCCACACGTATGCAAGAGGACAGGCCATGAGCCTTACCCGTGAACACCTCGCCCAGGAAATCATCGACGCCGGGCGCTTTCTGTATGGCCGCGGCTGGTCGCCGGCCACCAGCAGCAATTACTCGACCCGTCTGTCGCCGACCGAAGCCTTGCTGACCGTGTCCGGCAAGCACAAGGGCCAACTGGGCCCGGACGATGTGCTGGCCACCGACTTGTCAGGCAACAGCCTGGAACCGGGCAAGAAACCGTCCGCCGAAACCCTGTTGCACACTCAGCTCTATAGCTGGCGCCCGGAGATCGGCGCGGTGCTGCACACCCATTCGGTGAACGCCACGGTGCTGTCGCGCCTGACGCCGGAAGACTTCATCGAGTTCGAAGACTACGAGCTGCAAAAAGCCTTCAGCGGCGTTTCGACTCACGAGTCCCGGGTGCGCGTGCCGATTTTCGACAACGACCAGGACATTGCGCGGCTGGCCGCCAAGGTGCAGCCTTGGCTCGACGCCCACCCTGATTGCGTCGGCTACCTGATTCGCGGTCATGGCCTCTACACGTGGGGCGCGCGCATGAGCGATGCACTGCGGCAGATCGAGGCTTTTGAATTTTTGTTCGAGTGCGAGTTGAAGACGCTCTCCATCTTGAATCGTTGAGGAATCGCCCATGAGCAGCCTGTCCGTTTACCACGTCAGTAGCCCCGACCTGCCGAACAAGGTGCTGACCCACTTCGAAGACATCGCCTCGACCCTGGCCGAGCAGGGCGTGCGTTTCGACCGTTGGCAAGCCGCGGCGAAAATCCAGCCCGGCGCCAGCCAGGAAGAAGTGATCGCCGCGTACCAGGAGCAAATCGACAAGCTGATGACCGAGCGCGGTTACATCACCGTCGACGTAGTCAGCCTGAACAGCGATCACCCGCAAAAAGCCGAGCTGCGCGCCAAGTTCCTCGATGAACACCGCCATGGCGAAGACGAAGTGCGATTTTTCGTCGCTGGCCGTGGCTTGTTCACCCTGCACATCGACGATTACGTGTACGCCGTGCTCTGCGAGAAGAACGACCTGATCTCGGTGCCAGCCGGCACAAAGCACTGGTTCGACATGGGTGAAAACCCGCATTTCGTCGCAATCCGCCTGTTCAACAACCCCGAAGGCTGGGTGGCCAACTTCACCGGCGATGACATCGCCAGCCACTTCCCGTGTCTTGAGGACTGAACCGATGCCGATCAAAGCGATTCTCACCGACATCGAAGGCACCACCAGCGCGGTGAGTTTTGTGTTCGACGTATTGTTTCCGTACGCGGCCAAACACCTGCCGGACTTCGTTCGCGAAAATGCCGAACGCGCTGACGTCGCCGAACAGCTCGCCGCTGTTCGGCGTGACAGCGGTGACCCGCAAGCCGACGTCGAGCGGGTTATCGACATTCTTCTGGGCTGGATCGCCGAAGACCGCAAGGCCACGCCGCTCAAGGCGTTGCAAGGCATGGTCTGGGAGCAGGGGTATCAGGCCGGGCAGTTGAAAGGCCACGTTTACCCGGACGCCGTTGAAGCGCTGAAGCGCTGGCATCAGGAAGGCTATCAACTGTTTGTTTATTCCTCGGGGTCGATTCAGGCGCAAAAACTGATTTTCGGTTGTTCGGAGGCGGGGGATTTGTCGCCACTGTTCAGCGGCTATTTCGACACCACTTCAGGGCCCAAGCGCGAAGCGCAGTCCTACGAGCGCATCACCCAGGCGATTGGTGTCGAGGCTTCGCAGATTCTGTTTCTGTCCGACATCGTTCAGGAACTGGATGCTGCGCGCACGGCCGGCATGGCAACCTGTGGCCTGGCCCGTGAAGGCGGGGAATTGGCAGGGCATGTGACGGTGGACAGTTTTGCGCGGATCAGTCCTTCTGCCTTTTAAACATCAGCCGTAGAAACAACTCAGGCCGTGAAGCGAAAGCTCTCACGGCCTGATCGTTTATAGCGCTGTGAAGGTTTATGCCGAGTGATAGGTCGGCAGCGCGAACCGTTGCTGGCTTTGCAGCATGGAGATCTGTGGCAGTTCGCTGGCCTGTTCGGCGATGTCACGGCGAATCGCGCTGATCACCCACGACAGCTGATCGCCGGCATGCAATTGCTGGTAGGAAATCGAACGTTTGAAGACTTTGCCTTCCTGACTGCGCAGGGTCAGCAGAATGCCGCCATCAGGGCGTGGCTGGGTGGTCACTTCGAAGTTGGAGAACAGCGACGAAAATTTTTCCTGGATCAGGTTCATGTCTATCGGCTCCGTGATTGCTTGAAGGGCAACATGGAGAGGTAGTTGCAGTGATTGTGCCAGTGTCTGATTTTTTTAAAATCTATATAAATCAATAACTTAAATATTCATGTTTTTTTTGCTTTCGTGCAATTTGCATGAATGACCATCGTGCATCCTGCATTTTGCGTGGTCGCCGTCAACTCGATGGAACCAATCACAACGCCAGTGTTCCGCTTTTCCAATGTTCGGCCGAACGCTTCGGTCGCGGATACAAAACATTGCAAAAACCGCGTGTACAGCTCAAGAAGCCCTGACGTATTTTCGGCCTCAATCAACGCCACCCGACAATAAAAAGATCGAACGGGAGCAACCATGAGCCGCGCGCTGCACGACACGATTACCTGGGGCATGATGCTCCGCAAGCTGCCTTCCATTGCCAAAGCCATCCCCCGCGTGGTGAAGGGCATGAAAGTCGCCAACGTCAAGGATCCGACCCAACCGTGTGGTCTCGGCTGGAGCTTCGAGCAGGCGACGTTGCGCAACCCCGATGGCCCGGCATTGCTGCAGGGCGACGTGATACTTACTTATGCACAGGCCAATCAGTGGGCCAATCGCATCGCCCATCACCTGATTGCCCAAGGCATCGGCAAGGGCGATGTGGTCGCGGTGTTTATCGAGAACCGTGTGGAACTGCTGGTGACGATATTGGCGGTGGCCAAGGTCGGTGCGATCAGCGCCTTGCTGAATACCTCCCAGACCCGCGATACCCTGGCTCATAGCCTGAACCTGGTGGCGCCCGTAGCGATTGTGGTCGGAGAAGAGCTGGTTCCGGCCTTCAATGCGGTCCGCGAGCGGGTGGCCATCGATGCGGCGCGCATCTGGTTTGTCGCCGATCAAGACACTTATCGCGATCCGGGCAAATCGCCCGATGGTTTCATTAACCTGATGACGGCCAGCTGCGGCACGTCCGCCGACAATCCCGCCAGCAGCCGACAGGTTTTTTTCGACGACCCTTGCTTCTATATCTACACCTCGGGCACCACCGGGTTGCCCAAGGCCGGGGTATTCAAGCACGGCCGCTGGATGCGCAGCTCCGCCAGCTTCGGGCTGATCGCCCTGGACATGCAGCCGCAGGACGTCGTCTATTGCACCTTGCCGCTGTACCACGCCACCGGGCTCTGCGTGTGTTGGGGCTCGGCGATCAGCGGGGCGTCGGGGTTTGCCATCCGCCGCAAGTTCAGCGCCAGCCAGTTCTGGAGCGACGTGCGCAAATACCGGGCGACCACCCTCGGGTACGTCGGCGAGCTGTGTCGCTACCTGGTGGATCAACCGCCCAGCGTCGACGACAGTCGGCACAGCGTGACGAAGATGATCGGCAATGGTCTGCGCCCTGGCGCGTGGAGCGAGTTCAAGACGCGGTTTGCCGTCGACCATATCTGCGAGCTGTACGCCGCCAGCGACGGCAATATTGGTTTCACCAACATCCTCAACTTCGACAACACCATTGGCTTTTCCCTGATGTCCTGGGAGCTGGTGGCGTACGATCACGACAGCGGCGCCCCCACGCGGGATGCCAACGGCTTCATGCGCAAAGTGGCCAAGGGCGAGCAGGGGCTGTTGTTGGCGAGGATCGACGACAAGGCGCCTCTGGACGGCTACACCGATCCGCAGAAGACCGCAAAAGTGGTGCTCCATGACGTGTTCGTGAAGGGCGACCGTTACTTCAATACCGGTGACCTGCTGCGCAACATCGGTTTCGGTCACGCGCAGTTTGTCGATCGCCTGGGTGACACCTACCGCTGGAAGGGCGAAAACGTCTCCACCACCGAGGTCGAGAACATCCTGTTGCAACACCCGCACATCGCCGAAGCCGTGGCCTATGGCGTGGAAATCCACAACACCAACGGGCGGGCGGGAATGGCGGCCATTACACCGGCCGAATCCCTGGCGACCCTGGATTTCAGTGAGTTGCTGGCGTTCGCCAGGCAACAAATGCCGGCCTATGCGGTGCCACTGTTCCTACGGGTGAAAGTGAAAATGGAAACCACCGGGACCTTCAAATACCAGAAGACCCGGCTCAAGGACGAAGCCTTCGACCCGAGCCAAACCGGCGATGACCCGATTTATGCCTGGCTGCCGGGCACCGAAACCTACGTGCGAGTCACCGAGCAGGTGCTGGCGGATATTTACGGAGGCAAGTACCGCTATTGAACGTGTCGTTATTGAATCTGGCTATGGTCCTCCATGAGAAAAAACAAGTGACAGGTTCCGGGCTGCTCGGGAAACTATCGGCTTTCCGATTGACCGAATGTGGAGTCCCCAATGTCAGACAAAAGCCGCCAGATGACCCCCGAAGAGGCTGCTGAATTTGCCGAACAGGTGTTCAACAAAGCGCGCGAGGGTGATGCGGCCATGATGGCTGCGCTGCTGACCAAGGGCCTGCCGCCGAACCTGCGCAACCACAAGGGCGACACTTTACTGATGCTCGCCGCGTACCACGGCCATGTCGACACGGTAAAAGTCCTGCTCGAACACAAGGCCGATCCCGAGATTCGCAACGACAACGGCCAGAGCCCGATTGCCGGCGCGGCATTCAAGGGTGATCTGGCAGTGGTCAAGGCGTTGGTTGAGGGGGGCGCTGAAGTGGAAGGTTCGTCCTTCGACGGTCGCACTGCGCTGATGATGGCGGCGATGTTCAACCGCGTCGAAATCATCGACTACCTGATCAGCAAAGGCGCCGATCCGAAAGCCAAGGACGCCAATGGCGTGTCTGCGCTGGACGCGGCCAAGACCATGGGGGCGGTGGATACTACGGCTCAGCTGCAGAAATTGCTCGGCTGATCACATTAAAAGATCGCAGCCTTCGGCAACTCCTACAGAGCGCACGTCATGCCAATGTAGGAGCTGCCGAAGGCTGCGATCTTTTCGTCTTTGCGCTTAACCTGCGCTATCCTTCGCGCCCTCAAAATTCCCTCGCTACAGGATCCACCTCATGAAAACCGCACTCGTCGAACTCATCAGCAAAATCAGCTCCGGGTGCATGGGCGAGGACGAAATCCTGAAAATCGCTGACGAAGCGGCTCAGGCCTACGCCGATCCCGAGGCTTTTCTGGCGGCCAATCCAGACATCAACTACGACGAGACCTTCCCGATCCCGTTGGG
Organism: Pseudomonas sp. P1_A1; assembly: GCF_056406935.1. Classification (NCBI taxonomy): domain Bacteria; kingdom Pseudomonadati; phylum Pseudomonadota; class Gammaproteobacteria; order Pseudomonadales; family Pseudomonadaceae; genus Pseudomonas; species Pseudomonas sp. P1_A1. Next base: position 51,580 of record NZ_JBFTZE010000015.1, read on the forward strand.
CGAGTGGGTTGTCGTCGGCAGTCTGCCGGAAACCGTGCTGTTTCAGGCCGACACCTACATGGACCTGTTCGCGCAGATCGTCGCCTCGTTCGGCCCCGGCGTTGAGTTCAATATCAAGCCCAAGCAACTGGCCAAAACCGAAGCTCTCACGGCACTCAATCGCATTCAGGTGCAGATGAGCAGCCTGAACAAGGAAAACGGTGGCTACACCTTGATGAATTTCAGCCAGTTGCTCGACGACGAGCTGCAAGTGGTGCTGGTCTATGGCAACGACGTGCCACGGGTGCTGGAGTTGTGCGCCGAAGTCGGCATCGCCGCCGCGCCCACCCTGGAAGCCCTGAAAGTGGCCATCCACGTCTGAAGCCGTCTACAACGGTAATAAAACGGAACCCTCGCCAGGCCCGACTATCCTAAGAGTGCCTACCATTTTTTTGGAGCGACACCATGGGTTCCACGTTCAACACCCTGATCGGCCTGATTATTTTTGCCCTGGATATCTGGGCCATCATCAACGTGCTTAAAAGTGGCGCCGAAACCGGGATGAAAGTCCTTTGGGTGCTGTTGATCCTGCTGCTGCCGGTGCTGGGCCTGATCATCTGGGCCATCGCCGGGCCAAGGGGCGATGTGCGGATCTGACCGGTTTCGCGCAAGCAACACCGAACCTGTGGGAGATTCTATGTCGCGGGCAAGTCGAATCGTCGCACCGCCGCTCCCACAGGGATTGGGCCGAGTCATCACGTGAGGTTCGACCTGTCATGTTCCGCGACGTAGAATGCGCGCCTTTCCCGGCCAATCGAGGCGATCGATTGGCCATCATGGGCGGGTAACCGTCCGTTGCCACCCGCATTCATCGGAGCACTTCCCATGAGCAATACCCCAACCAGCGAGTACCTGGAAACCCTCTACGAAGGCTATGGCCAGCGTTTTCGCATGGAAAAACTGCTGCACGAAGTGCGCACCGAACACCAGCACCTGGTGATTTTCGAAAACCCGCGCATGGGCCGGGTGATGGCGCTGGACGGCGTGATCCAGACCACCGAAGCCGACGAATTCATCTACCACGAAATGCTCACCCACGTGCCGATCCTCGCCCATGGCACTGCCAAGCGCGTGCTGATCATCGGCGGCGGCGACGGCGGGATGCTGCGTGAAGTGGCCAAGCACCGCAGCGTCGAACACATCACCATGGTCGAAATCGACGGCACCGTGGTCGACATGTGCAAGGAATTCCTGCCGAACCACTCCAAGGGTGCGTTCGATGATCCACGCCTGAACCTGGTGATCGACGACGGCATGCGCTTCGTCGCCACCACCACCGAAAAGTTCGACGTGATCATTTCCGACTCCACCGACCCGATCGGTCCGGGCGAAGTGCTGTTCTCCGAAAACTTCTACCAGGCTTGCCACCGCTGCCTGAATGAAGGCGGTATTCTGGTGACCCAGAACGGCACCCCGTTCATGCAAATCGAAGAAGTCAAAACCACCGCCGGCCGCCTGCGCAGCCTGTTCCCGGACTGGCACTTCTATCAAGCGGCGGTGCCGACCTACATCGGCGGCGCGATGACCTTCGCCTGGGGCGCAACCGATACCGCCTATCGCAAATTGTCCCGCGAAACCCTGCAACAGCGCTTCGCCGGCAGCGGCATCGTCACCCGCTACTACAACCCGGAAATCCACATCGGTGCCTTCGCCTTGCCGCAATACGTGCTGCAAGCGGTGAACAAACCCAGCAACGACTGACGCTTCGTCGACCGGAAAAGGCCGTCGCCGGTGTGAAGCACGCGGGTGACGGCCTTTTTCATGTCTCGCTTTTAGGATCCCTTGGAACGATCGGCCAATGCACGAGTCGAGATAGATGTAAGCCCATCGATGGGTTTTATCGAGGAGGCACCGATGCAAAAGTGGAAAATCACTTTCGTGGACGATCACGGTGAAACAGTCGACGAACTCTTCGAGTGCGAGGAATGCCCGAACAGCGAGCAAGCCGCCAAACTCATTCTCGACCGGCGCCTGCCGGTCGCTGCCGAACTGGACCTCAATGATCTGGAGGGTCGCACCGATGATCCGACCGTCAAAAGCCTGAAATCCCAGTACAGCATTGAAATCCTCAGTATTACTCCGATCTGATACACCTCTTGTCACATTCACCAGCAGGCCTTGGCAGCGGCTCTGTCTTGCGGCTACTCTGCAAGCGAGATCAGCGAATGACTCGCTAAGGTCTGGTCTTGTCAGCTACATGCTTGTTTCCCGGCGGCAACCTCTGTTGCCGTATCGCTCTCACCAATCGGTTGAAAGTGCAGGGAATACGGAAAGTCTATCCATCAGTCTGAGGGGGACGTTTCATGAGCACAGCCTATCAAGAAGACATCAGCAGCAGCGTGCTGCGCCGCATGAAAGAAGGCGGTTTCGACTTTTCACGTTTCCATCCCATCGAGTTCTACGCCATTTTCCCGGACGAGGAGCGGGCCCGCAGGGCAGCAGGTCATTTTTGTGGTGAATCCTTGAATGCCCAGATCAGCGTGCGTGACGACGGCGCGTGGTCGCTGGAGCTGAGCAAAGTGATGTACGCCACCTACGACGGGATCGGCGACTTTGAGCAGGACTTCGAGGCGGTGGTCGAGCCTCTGGGGGGCATCATCGAAGGATGGGGCGTCAAACAGGAGATACGAGGGCTACTCGCATAAGCTTATGAACAGTGACACTTAGTAACGGCTGACCTTTGGGTTGGCCGTTTTTGTTTCGATCTTTTTATTTCGCCACATTTCAAACGGACAAAAAAAGCCACCTGAACAGGCGGCTAAAAGGGAAGAACGATAAGTTTTGCAACGAATGCACGGATTATCCGCATCTCCCTCCCGAGCAGTGAAATCAACTCTGACTATGCTGCTGATAGGCGACAGCATTGCTTCGCCATGAAGCGGGGGCGATCAGGGTGGGGCAATTACCGCACAGGATTGGTGCGGTGCGCGCAGCGACATTATCCAACTGATTGATATCAAAGCGTTTATGCCGATGGCACGGGCCTTGCGAAGGTCTGGACGTCCGGGTGACAAGGAGTACGGCATGATCCGCACCTATTTTGATGAGATGTACGATGCCGGCGGCCAGGTCCGTCCGCATTATCGGGAGTTTGCCCGTTGGCTGGCCGAAACGCCTGACGAGCTTCTGGCACAACGGCGACGCGAGGCCGATCTGTTATTTCATCGTGCCGGGATTACCTTCACGCTCTATGGTGATGAGCAGGGGACAGAGCGCCTGATTCCCTTCGACACCATCCCCCGCAGCATCCCCGCCAGTGAATGGCGGGTCGTCGAACGCGGCTGCATTCAGCGGGTCAAGGCATTGAACATGTTCCTTGCCGACCTCTATCACGAGCAGCGCATCATCAAGGCCGGCATCATCCCGGCCGAACAAGTGCTGGCCAACGAGCAGTATCAGTTGGCGATGCAAGGTCTGGATCTGCACCGCGATATCTATTCGCACATTTCCGGCGTCGACCTGGTGCGCGATGGCGACGGCACGTACTACGTGCTCGAAGACAACCTGCGTACCCCCAGCGGCGTGAGCTACATGCTCGAAGACCGCAAGATGATGATGCGCCTGTTCCCCGAGTTGTTCGCGGCCCAGCGCATCGCACCGATCGACCACTACCCGAACCTGTTGCTCGACACCCTGAAGAGCTCCAGCCCGATCGACAACCCGAGCGTGGTGGTGCTGACGCCGGGGCGTTTCAACAGTGCGTTTTTCGAGCATGCGTTCCTCGCTCGGGAAATGGGCGTTGAACTGGTGGAAGGCGCGGACCTGTTCGTGCGCGACGACAAGGTGTTCATGCGCACCACGGACGGGCCGAAAGCGGTCGATGTGATCTACCGTCGCCTCGACGATGCGTTCCTCGATCCGCTGGCGTTCAACCCCGATTCGATGCTCGGCGTTCCGGGGCTGCTGTCGTCCTACCGCTCCGGCAATGTGGTGCTGGCGAATGCCATCGGCACCGGAGTCGCGGACGACAAGTCGGTGTATCCCTTCGTCACGGACATGATTCGTTTCTACCTCGATGAAGAGCCAATCCTGAAGAACGTGCCGACGTGGCAGTGTCGTAATCCTTCTGAACTGTCCCACGTGCTGGCCAACCTTCCGGAGCTTGTGGTCAAGGAAACCCAAGGCTCCGGCGGTTACGGAATGCTGGTGGGGCCGGCGGCGACGGCGGCGGAAATCGAGTCTTTCCGCGAGCGGATCAAAGCCAAGCCCCACGCGTACATCGCGCAACCGACGTTGTCGTTGTCGACCTGTCCGACCTTTGTCGAAAACGGCATTGCTCCGCGCCACATCGACCTGCGTCCGTTTGTATTGTCTGGCCGCGAGACCCGGGTTGTGCCCGGCGGTTTGACCCGTGTCGCCTTGCGTGAAGGCTCCCTGGTGGTGAACTCGTCCCAGGGCGGCGGAACCAAGGACACCTGGGTGGTCGAGGATTGAAGGAAGCCTGCCATGTTAAGTAGAACTGCCTCGGATCTGTATTGGATGTCGCGTTACCTGGAGCGGGCGGAAAACCTCGCGCGGATGCTCGACATCAGTTATTCGCTGTCGCTGATGCCCCAGGACGGTCGTGGCGACGGCTTGCACGAACTGGCCATGCCGTTGCTGATCACCGGCACCCTGGACGATTACCTCGCGCGCCACGGCGATCTGCATGCCGAACGGCTGCTGCATTTTTTCGCCCTGGACGCGGCCAACCCGGCGAGCATCTACAGCTGCCTCGGTGCCGCGCGAGCCAGCGCCCATGCGGTGCGTGGGCGAATCACCGCCGACATGTGGGAAAACATCAACGCCACCTGGCTGGAAATTCGCGGGATCGCCGAGCAGGGCTTAAGTCGCTACGGCATGAGCCGTTTCTGCGAGTGGATCAAGGAACGTTCCCATCTGTTCCGCGGCGCTTGCTACGGCACGATCATGCGTAATGACGCGTTCCGCTTCATTCGTCTGGGCACCTTTATCGAAAGGGCCGACAACACCTTGCGCCTGCTTGATGCCCGTTACGAAATGGCCGGCGATCAAGCCGAAGCAGTCAGCGACGGTACGGCCCACGCCTATTACCAATGGAGCGCCTTGTTGCGGGCCTTGTCATCGTTCGAGGCCTACACCGAAATCTACCGCGACGCCCCCGGCGCCCGGCATGTGGCCGAGCTGTTGTTGCTGCGCGCCGATGTGCCGCGATCCCTGCGAGCCTGCACCGAAGAGGTCGATCAGATTCTCGCTCAACTACCGGGGGCCAACGGCCGTCCCGCACAACGCCTGGCGGCGGAAATGGACGCGCGCCTGCGCTACACCGGTATCAACGAAATCCTCGACGAAGGCCTGCACACCTGGCTGACCGAGTTCATCCCGCTGGTGCGCCAGTTGGGCAATGCCATACACAGTTCCTATCTGGAGGCTGCATGAGACTTTCCATTAGCCACGAGACCGCCTATCACTACGAAGATCAGGTGCGGGCGAGCATCCAGTACCTGCGACTGACACCCCACGACAGCGAGCGCCAGCACGTGCTGAGCTGGCAACTCGACCTGCCGCGCCCGGTGCGTGCGCAACTCGATCCGTTCGGCAACATCCTGCATGTGCTGACCCTGGACGAGCCGCATGAGGCGATCATTATCGGCGCCCGTGGCCAAGTCGACATCGACGAGCTGCGCGAAGCCGAGCACGAGAGTCAGTCGGCGCTGCCGTTCCTGCGTTTTACCCGGCTGACCGAAGCCGACGAAGCCCTGCGCGCGTTTGCCGAGAAGGCGTGCAAGCAACGGCGGGATCGCACGGCGCTGATCGATTTGATGCATGGCCTGAACCAGCACATGACCTACACGCCAGGTGCCACCGAAGTGGAGACCAGCGCCGCGCAAGCTTTCGCCGGGCGTTCCGGGGTCTGCCAGGACCATACCCATGCGTTTCTCGCCTGCGCCCGCAGCCTGGGCATCCCCTCGCGTTATGTGTCGGGGTATTTGTACAGCGAGAACAGCGAGCACCTGGCCAGTCACGCTTGGGCGGAAGCCTGGCTGGATGACGCCTGGTATAGCTTCGATGTGACCAACGAACTGGCCCGGCCTGAGCGTCACCTGAAACTGGCCGTGGGTCTGGACTACCTGGACGCCTGCCCGGTGCGTGGCATGCGCCGTGGCGGTGGGTATGAGCAGATGCATGCCAAGGTATCGGTCTCGCCGACGCCTGCGCCGGTGATCTCCGTCCAGCAGCAGTAAGCTACACCGATCGTTCCCACGCTCCGCGTGGGAATGCCTCTACGGACGCTCCGCGTTCGGCTTTGGATGTGACGCAGAGCGTCACGGGCTGCATTCCTTTGCTGCGCGTGGGAATGATCACTGACTACGGCTTCACTTTGCGTCCCGCCATGTGCTTCAAATACCCCACCAACAACTCCAGATCCCCCTCCGGCAACACCGTCGTCGCAAACGCCGGCATCTTCGCCTGCGGCCACTGGCGCAAGCTCTGCGGGTCACGAATGTAACGCTTGAGGAAGTCCGCGCCGAAATACTCGGTCGGGTTGAACGGAATATTCAGGTCCGGCCCGAACTGCGCGTCCCCCGCGCCATTGAGTCGATGACACGCCAGGCAATTCTTCTGAAACAGCGCGAAGCCCTTGTTCACCGGATCGTCCGCCTTCAGCGCAGGATCGGGTAACAGGGCAGGGAAGCGCTCGGCCACCGGGGCCATACGCTTGATGCTCGCGACTTCGAACGGCCATTGCTCGGGGCTGATATTGCCCGCCTGTGGATCGGTCCAGACCAGATAGAACGGCCCGGCACTGGGCTTGCCCTCGGACAGCGGCGGCCACGGCTTGGCCGGGTCTTCAATCGCCAGCCAGGCCCGCGCGCCCTGGGTGTTGAGCAACGGCGCGGCGGCCAGTTCGGCGGCAAAACCGTCCAGGGCCACGGCTTGCAAGTGGTCGTCAGGCTTGATGCCCGTCAACAACGCTGCCAACGGCACGGCGCGATAGCTCATGTCCCGTTTATAGGAAACGTCGTTAGTGATCGTGATGGTTTGAGCCTGAGGATGCTTGAGCAATTCCTCGGTCTGCCAGGTGCGAGGGCTCGCGCCCACCTCGAGATTCAGCTGCGCGGCAGACAGAGGCGTGCTGAGCAGCAAGGCCCCAAACAGAATGAGCGCTTTCAAGTGATCGTCGTCCATGTCGTGGAAGTGCCGCAAAGGTTGGCACAGCCACGCCGGCCCGGATAGCGAGCCAGTCACATTTTTATCAGGCGAAATGAAAACCCCAGCTGCTCGATCAGCCAAGCACCTTGGTCAGGTTCGGCAAAATCAACAACAGCGTAGTAGCAAATAGAATGAGCCCGGCTTGACGTACTTTCGAATGTTTGAACATGGCTTGACCGCCTTTTTTGTTATTTCCTGGTTGCCTGCCTGCATATCTCCATGACGGCAGAGCGCTGCACTTCCTGTAGGACGAGAGCCTCGGCAAAACCCGACGACAACTTCGTACAGGTTTACATTAGGGCCCGCGTCACGCTTGGCTTAGATCCATTTCGTATGGGCTTAGCGCTAATCGCTGCTAAAAAGACATGAGGCCTATGGCCAGCTTCTTGGGCGCCCGTTGGCTAGACAGCTTGGTGACGCGAATCGATTAATCCGATAGCTGACTACCGTTCGTCTGAGCGTGACCGTCAACCCCAATGAGCGCTGTGGTCATTGAATCCACGGCTGCTCGGCATAAGGTGAGGGTATAGAGATCACCCTCAGGTTCGAGAACGCCATGACCCAAGCTTTGATATTCGACGCGTTACGCACGCCCCGTGGCAAAGGCAAGCCCAATGGCGCCTTGCACAGCGTCAAGCCGGTGAACCTGGTGGCCGGGCTGCTGACGGCGTTGCAGCAGCGCACCTCCCTGGACACCAGTCAGGTCGACGACGTGGTGCTGGGCTGCGTGACGCCCATCGGCGATCAGGGCGCCGACATCGCCAAGACCGCCACACAGGTGGCCGATTGGGACGTCAGCGTGGCCGGCATGCAGCTCAATCGCTTCTGCGCGTCGGGGCTGGAAGCAGTGAACCTGGGCGCGATGAAAGTGCGTTCCGGCTTCGAAGATCTGGTGGTGGTCGGTGGCGTCGAGTCGATGTCCCGCGTGGCCATGGGCAGCGACGGCGGGGCCTGGGCGCTGGACCCGGAAACCAACTTGCACAGCCATTTCACACCCCAGGGCGTGGGCGCCGACCTGATCGCGACAATCGAAGGTTTCAGTCGTCAGGACGTTGATGCCTTCGCGTTGCACTCGCAGCAGAAGGCGGCTCGGGCGCGGGCGAATGGTTCCTTCAACAAGTCGCTGGTGCCGGTGCAGGACCAGAACGGCATCATCCTGCTCGATCACGATGAGTTCATTCGCGCCGATTCGACCATGGAAGGCCTGGGCAAGCTCAAGCCGAGTTTCGAAATGATCGGGCAAATGGGCTTCGACGCCACGGCATTGCGGGTGTACAGCCAGGTCGAGCGGATCAACCACGTTCACACACCGGGCAACAGTTCCGGGATCGTTGATGGCGCGGCATTGATGCTGATCGGCTCCGAAGCGAAGGGCCGGGCGCTGGGCTTGCAGCCACGGGCGCGGGTCGTCGCCACGGCGGTCACCAGCACCGACCCGACCATCATGCTCACCGGCCCGGCGCCAGCGACCCGCAAGGCACTGGCCAAGGCCGGGCTGCGGGTCGAAGACATCGACCTGTTCGAAGTCAATGAAGCGTTCGCCTCGGTGGTGCTCAAGTTCATCAAGGACATGGCCATCGACCCGGACAAGGTCAACGTCAACGGCGGCTCCATCGCCATGGGCCACCCGCTCGGCGCCACCGGTTGCGCGATTCTCGGCACGCTGCTCGATGAACTGGAAACCCGGCGCCTGCGCTATGGCCTGGCGACATTGTGTGTCGGCGGCGGCATGGGCATTGCCACCATCATCGAACGCCTCTGAGCCCTAGGAACATTGCCATGACCCAAGCCATTCGTTATGAAAAGGGCCAGGACCGGATCGTCGTCTTGACCATCGACATGCCGGGCCAGAGTGCCAACACCATGAACGCGGTCTACCGCGAAGCCATGGCCACCTGCATCGAGCGTCTGGTCGCCGACAAGGATGCGATTGCCGGCGTGATCATCACCTCGGCCAAGAAAACTTTCTTCGCCGGTGGCGACCTCAATGAGCTGATCAAGGTCGGCAAGCCCCAAGCCAAAGCCTTTTACGACATGGTGCTGACCCTCAAGGGCCAATTGCGCACCCTGGAAACCCTGGGCAAACCGGTGGTTGCCGCGATTAACGGTGCGGCGCTCGGCGGCGGCTGGGAAATCTGTCTGGCGTGCCATCACCGTATAGCGCTCGACAACCCGTCGGTGCTGCTTGGCCTGCCGGAAGTTACCCTCGGCCTGTTACCGGGCGGCGGCGGGGTGGTGCGCATGGTGCGCATGCTGGGCATCGAAAAAGCCCTGCCGTATCTGCTGGAAGGCAAGAAAATCCGCCCGCAACAGGCGCTGCAAGCGCGGTTGATCGATGAGTTGGCCGTCGATCACGATGAGCTGATGGCCAAGGCGCGGGCATGGATTGTTGCTCATCCGGTCGCAGTGCAGCGCTGGGACGTAAAGGGTTATCAGATCCCTGGCGGCACGCCGTCGGATCCGAAAGTCATGCAGATGCTGACCATCACGCCGTCGATCCTGCGCAGTAAAACCCAGGGATGCCTGCCCGCGCCGGAGAAAATTCTCTGCGCCGCAGTGGAGGGTGCTCAGGTGGATTTCGACACGGCGCACCTGATCGAAACCCGCTACTTCACCGAACTGACTACGGGCCAGGTGTCGAAAAACCTCATCGGCACCTTCTGGTTCCAGCTTAATGAGATCAATGCCGGCGGTTCGCGTCCTCAGGGCATAGCGCCTTACGTAACGAAGAAAGTCGGCGTGCTCGGCGCCGGAATGATGGGCGCGGGCATTGCGTTTGTCAGCGCCTCGGCCGGTATCGATGTGGTGCTCAAAGACATCAACCTCGCCGCGGCAGAGAAGGGCAAGGCCCACTCGGCGGCGCTGCTGGACAAGAAGGTTGCTCGGGGCCAGTTGAGCCGGGAGCGGCGCGAGGCGATTCTGACGCGAATCCATACCACCGAAAACGATGCGGACCTGGCCGGTTGCGATTTGATCATCGAAGCGGTGTTTGAAGATCGCGAGCTTAAAGCCAGGGTCTCATCGGCAGCGCAAACCGTCGTCGGCCCAGATGCGGTGATCGCCTCCAACACCTCGACCTTGCCAATCAGTGGCCTGGCCACCGCCGTGCCGGACCAGACGAAATTCATCGGCCTGCATTTCTTCAGTCCCGTGGAGAAAATGCCGTTGGTGGAAATCATCAAAGGCGTCCATACCAGCGACGAAACCCTGGCTCGTGGTTTTGATTTCGTCCTGCAAATCAAGAAAACTCCGATTGTGGTCAACGACAGTCGCGGTTTCTTCACGTCGCGAGTGTTCGGCACCTTCACCCACGAAGGCATCGCCATGCTCGGCGAAGGCGTGAGCGCGCCGATGATCGAGACCGAAGCGCGCAAGGCCGGCATGCCCGTCGGGCCTCTGGCGATCTCCGACGAAGTTTCCCTCAGCCTCATGAGTCATATCCGCCAGCAAACCGCCAAAGACCTGCAAGCGGAAGGGAAACCGCTGATTGAGCACCCGGCGTTCGCCGTGATTGACTTGCTGCTCAAGGAATTCAAGCGTCCGGGCAAGGCCGCTGGAGGTGGTTTCTACGATTATCCGGCCGCCGGGCAGAAACATTTGTGGCCGGAGCTGAAAACCCGCTTCGAGAAAGCCGACGGGCAGATTTCGCCGAAGGATGTGCGTGATCGGTTGCTGTTCATCCAGGCCATCGAAACCGTGCGTTGTGTAGAGGAGGGCGTGCTGACCTCGACGGCGGATGCCAACGTTGGCTCGATCTTCGGCATCGGCTTCGCAGCCTGGACCGGCGGTGCGCTGCAATTCATCAACCAGTACGGTGTGAAAGACTTTGTTGCCCGCGCCCAGTACCTGGCCGAGCAATATGGCGAACGCTTCACGCCGCCTGCGCTGTTGCTGGAGAAAGCCGCCAAGGACGCGTTGTTCTAAGGGGACGTTCTAAGGGACCGATGACGCCTTCCGGGGCTTGCCTTGCCACCGTGTTTCAAGGCAGGCTCTGGGGTGTGCATTATTCCCACCACGTGTCAGGTATTTTTTATGTCGTTACGCATCTGCATTCTGGAAACCGACATCCTGCGTCCAGAACTGGTCGATCAATATCAGGGTTACGGGCAGATGTTCCAGCGTCTGTTTTCGCAGCAACCCATCGCGGCCGAATTCAGCGTGTACAACGTGATGCAGGGCGAATATCCCAGCGATGATCAGACTTTCGATGCATATCTGGTCACCGGCAGCAAGGCCGATTCCTTCGGCACCGACCCGTGGATTCAAACCCTCAAGACGTACCTGCTCAAGCGCTACGAACGTGGCGACAAACTGTTGGGCGTGTGCTTCGGTCATCAATTGTTGGCGCTGCTGTTGGGCGGCAAGAGCGAGCGGGCGACCCAGGGCTGGGGCGTCGGCACCCACAAATACAAACTCGCGGCCAAGGCGCCATGGATGAGCCCGGTGAGGGAAGAACTGACGTTGCTGATCAGTCACCAGGACCAGGTCACCGCGCTGCCGGAAAACGCTACAGTGATTGCTTCTAGCGACTTCTGTCCGTTCGCCGCGTACCACATCAACGATCAGGTGCTGTGCTTCCAGGGGCATCCGGAGTTCATTCACGATTACTCGCGGGCGCTGCTGGATATCCGCCAGGAAGCGCTGGGCGAGCAGATTTATTCGCAAGGTATGGCGAGTCTTGAACACGAGCATCACGGCACTACCGTTGCAGAGTGGATGATGCGGTTTGTGGCGCACAAGCCTGAGACTGACTCGGTTAAGCCTTAAAAGCTTCGCGGGCAAGCCTCGCTCCTACGGATAACCCCGTAGGAGCGAGGCTGCCCGCGAATTTTGCAGACGCCTCGGTTCCGACTACAACCACCCAGACTTTTTGAAGCTCGCCCACAAACCGACGCACCCAACGGTAATAAACCCCAACACCGCGAAATACCCGTAATGCCAAGTCAACTCTGGCATGTCCTGGAAGTTCATCCCGTAAATCCCCGCGATCGCCGTCGGAAACGCCAGAATCGCCGCCCATGCCGCAAACTTGCGCTGCACCACGCTCTGGCGCGACGCCTCCAGCAACACCCCGACCTCGATGGTCTGGCTGGCAATGTCCGCCAGGGTCGTCAGGTCTTCCATCTGCCGCGTGACGTGAATCTGCACATCGCGAAAATACGGGCGCATGTTTTTGTCGATAAACGGAAAACTCAGCTTTTGCAGTTCCTCACCGATCTCCACCATCGGCGCCGCAAACCGGCGCAAGCGCAATACATCGCGACGCAGGCCGTGGAGTTTCTGGATATCGCGCTCGTTCAGCGAACCGCAGAGGACATTGCTTTCCAGCTCATCGATCTCGGCATGAATCGCTTCGCCCATCGGCTGGTAGTTTTCGATCACGAAATCGAGGATGGCATAGAGTACGAAATCTTCCCCATGCTCCAGCAACAGCGGACGTGCCTCACAGCGTTGTCGGACATGGGCGTAGGACGCCGAGTGACCATTGCGCGCGGTAATGATGTAACCCTTGCCGGCGAAGATATGCGTCTCGATGAACTGCAATTTGCCTTCATGGCGGATCGGTGAATACGTGACGATGAACAGCGCATCGCCGAACGTTTCCAGCTTCGGTCGACTGTGTTTTTCCAGGGCGTCTTCGATGGCCAGTTCGTGCAGGTTGAACTGGCGTTGCAGGTTGAACAGCTCCTGCGCATTGGGCTCTTCGAGGCCGATCCACACAAAGTGGCCAGGCTTGGCCGCCCAGGCAGCGCCTTCGTCGAGGGTAATGTTGGTGACTTTCTTACCGGCGCTGTAAACCGCAGCAGCAACGACTCTACCCATGATGGTGATTCACTTCTTATTGGCCGCTTTCTATTGGTAAAGACTGGCGGTGCCAGGCAGGTTTCAGCTTAACCTTGTCTACTGCTTGAGAGTCAGCAAAATCTGCAGAGTTCGCAGGTAAAAGAAAACCCGCACAGGGCGGGTTTCATTCAGGTGGCTTGCAGCTGCCGATCCATCGAGTCGATGCACTCGCGCATCTGTTCGCGGCACTGGGCGATCAGCATCGGCATGTCATCCAGACTCAATCCAGCCGTAGGAATTGCCGGCAATGAACGGATCAGAATTTTCCCACTGCGCCAGCGGTTCAATCGCATGTGTTTGACGTAACTGCTGACACACACCGGCACGATTGGCACACCGGCGGCAATCGCCATCTGGAACGCGCCTTTCTTGAACGGCAGCAGCTCTTCGCCCAAGTTGCGGGTGCCCTCGGGGAAGACCCAGATCGAGGTATCTTCATTTTGCAAGGTGTGAGTGGTGGTCAGCATCGACTGGCGTGCCTTGAGCGCATTGCCGCGATCGATCAACACATTGCCCGCCAGCCAGAACAACTGCCCGAACAGCGGCACCCACTTCAGACTCTTCTTGCCAATGCACACGGTACGGCGGGGCACCACGTTGCCGAACACAAACAGATCGTAGTTGGACTGGTGGTTGGCGATGATCACGCAGCTGTCAGGTTTATCCATCAACGGCCCGACATCGGCCTTCACCCGCAAACGCAAAATACACATTGCCGGCCACGCATACAGACGGGCGCACAAACGGCTGTTGTCTGGATTGAACGGGCGGCACAGCCCGAGAATCACTCCGAGCACACCGGCCAGAATAAAGTGCAGGCCCATCAATAACATACGAAACACAAACAGCATTTAAAGGCCCACCGGGACAAAAGGTGGCGCAGTGTACGGATGTGCACTGTTTTCGGCAATTGCCGCTATAGAAGCGGGAGATAGCCGATGTTTGAGCGCATGTATCCGATTTGTAGGTCAGATGCGGCCTAGAGCGGTTGTAAGGTTTTAAACCAGACACCCAAGAAAAAGCCCGACACGACGGTCGGGCTTTTCGGTGCAACGCGTTCGGGCTTAGCCCATGTGCTCCTGATCCAGGATGATCGCGTTGTCCAGCGTCTCCAGCAGCGCCTTGCGCGTTTTCAACTTGGTGTTCTTGTGGGCGATCATGTTGAGCTTCTTCAACTGACGAGCCGCCGCCAGCGCCGCGCCTTGCAGCTCTTCGGCCGACACCACCTTATCGAGGAAACCGGCATCCACGGCGCTTTGTGGGTTGAACATCTCGGCATTGATCACCGCGCGATGGAACGCCGACTTGCGCAGACGATCACGGGCCAGTTCGATACCGGCGTGGTGCATGGTCATGCCGATCTGCACTTCGTTCAGGCCAATGCTGAACGGGCCATCGACACCGATGCGATAGTCAGCCGACAACAGAAGAAACGCACCCTTGGCCACCGCGTGCCCAGGACACGCCACGACCACCGGGAACGGATGCGACAACAGGCGACGAGCCAGGGTCGAACCGGCAGCCACCAGGGCCATGGCCTCGTTAGGGCCGGCCGTCATCACCTTCAAATCATAACCACCCGACAAAATCCCCGGCTGACCGGTAATGATCACCACCGCCCGATCCGCTACCGCCCGATCCAGCGCAGCGTTAAACGCGACAATCACGTCCGGAGAGATGGCATTGACCTTGCCATTGCTCAAGGTCAGGGTCGCGATACCGTCTTCGAGATGGTAGGAAATCAACTCACTCATGACGCCAATCCTTCTAATAAAGTAGGGCAGACGTTACCCACCGCTGTAGGCCAGGTAAAGCGCCGTGACTGACCCGCCAGTCACCCTTTTCCCGCCCGCCAGGCACAGCCCGCCCCGCCCACCGCGCATTAGCCTCTATATAGAAGGGGAGGCGAAGCCGGAGATTGGCAGGTTTGCCATGCCCTTGAACGCCCCCAAAGCGCTAATCGCGTTAAGCGCATGAAAATTCTGAAAAAAATATTTGCCATCAGAAAAGCTTTCGACTACATTAGCGCGCCTCGACAGACTGAATAAGTCTGACGAGATACGGTGAAGTGTCCGAGTGGCTTAAGGAGCACGCCTGGAAAGTGTGTATACAGGAAACTGTATCGAGAGTTCGAATCTCTCCTTCACCGCCAAATTCGATATACACAAAACCCCTGATTTCGAGAGAAGTCAGGGGTTTTGTGGTTTCTGGCGTCTGGATTTCATGCATTAGACTGCCAAACTCCTCGAGCGGAATCGACCTCGGTGCCCAAACCCTCGCGTCAGTTTCGTTGTTTCAGCCATTGATGACAGCTCTGAACAAGGACATCCCATGATCACCACCACTACCCACACCATCGAAGGTCGTCAAATCACCGCGTACCTGGACATCGTCAGCGCCGAGTCGGTGCAGGGCGTTAACGTGATCCGTGACATGTTCGCCGGGATGCGGGATTTTTTTGGTGGACGCTCTCAGACGTTGGAGCGGGCGTTGAAGGATGCGCGGATTCAGGCGACCGACGAGATCAAGGAGCGGGCACGGGCGCTGCAGGCGGATGCGGTGGTGGGGCTCGATTATGAGATCAGCATGCCGGCCGGCAAGGGTGGGATGGTGGTGGTGTTTGTGACCGGGACGGCGGTCAAGCTGAGGTAGGCTGCGCGGTACTGGCCATTCGTCGGGCATGTAACGATCTGAACCACAAGTCTGGGAATGACCGGCTAGTCTCAAAAACCAGGGTGGTCGATATTTTTCAGGCAAAAAGGGCTTGCCGGTATCGACCCGTTTTGAGAGGAGCGAAGATATGGCTGAGCCGTATATCGAAGACGACGGTGCAGAGTTTCCAATCAATGATTGCGTGCAGTGTGGTCAGACGGACTATGTGCCGAGCTTCGGCGAAGACCGTATCAAAATCAATAAAATCAAATCTGCAGTGCCTAGGACCCGGGGGCCGAAATCGAAATTTATGCCCAAGCTGGGGGCGCCCTCCAGGAAGTAATCCGATCACAGCACGAACCCCGCCATTGAGCGGGGTTTCTTATTTCTGATGGGCAGGAAAGGTGGCTCGGTGGCAATGCCGAGAAATGTCCTACAACTTTGCGAGCGCTGGTATTTTTTTCACAAACTTTTCACACCGGCCTACGTAGGCTCAACTCATCCGTTAGAAAGCAGTACCCTGGCCCGTCTCCCCAGCGGGCTTTTTTTTGCCTGTCATAAAACCTTTTGCATAAATGCTGTCCAACCGTCGCCAATGGCGAGGTTGTTCTGGTTTTGTGTCTGGACTTTCCCTCCGCTAAAGCATTCAATCTCCGGCCTTTCGGTTCCCACTTTTTTGAGGTTCTTGTGATGCGTTTGACACTGCCTGCTCTGGTTCTGGGCCTTTTGGTTGCTCAAGGTGCGATGGCTGCCGGCGACGGCACGGCCGCGCTCGGTGGTGGTCTGGGTGGTGCGTTGGGTAACGTGGTTGGCCAAAAAATGGGCGGCAGCACTGGCGCAGCGATTGGTGCTGGCGTAGCGGGTGCAGCCGGCAGCGCTGTTGCCGCACGTAAAGGCAGCCGCACCAAAGCGGCCATCGGCGGCGGTGTTGGCGCGGCGGGCGGTTCGATAATCGGTAACAGTCTGGGCGGCAAGAACGGCTCTACCATCGGCGCCGGCTTGGGTGGCGCATTGGGCGGCGGCGTAGGCAGCAACCTGTCCAAAAAGCGTCACTGATCCTGAATGATCCGCTGAAAAAGCCCGGCTTAACATGCCGGGCTTTTTCGTTTGGGAACATTTCTCCGACCCGTGGCTCAAATCTCATACAGTCGGTATTGGTTTGCTGTACAACAGACCCAGATGCAGGCTGATGCCTATCCGCGGCATGTTCTTCCCCCAATGCGGAAATTAGAGGTTCATATCATGCGTATGACTTTGTCCACGGTGGTTTTAGGACTTTTAATCGCTCAAGGCGCAATGGCCGCCGGCAACGGCGACGCTGCAGTCGGTGGTGGTCTTGGCGGTGTGTTGGGTAACGTGGTTGGCGGGCAACTGGGCGGCAGCACCGGGGCTGCGGTGGGCGCAGGCGTCGGCGGTGCGGCAGGCAGTGCAGTCGGCGCGCGTAAGGGCAGTCGCACAGAAGCGGCCGTCGGCGGTGGTCTCGGCGCGGCGGGCGGTTCGGTGATCGGCAACAGCCTGGGCGGCTCCACTGGTTCGGCTATTGGCGCAGGCGTGGGCGGCGCAGCCGGTGGCGCGGTGGGCAGCAGCATGGGTGATGACCGCGGCAGTTCGCATTCCGGTGGCGGCTACTACAAACACAAGCATAAAAATAAGTACAAGCATCGCTAACTCGATATCGAGTTAAAGTAAAACCCGGCCGAGTGCCGGGTTTTTCGTTTCTGTCGATAGGACGCTGGAACGATTGGCCGTAGGACCTTTCGAACTTTATAGACACCCTGAACGTTGTGAGGCATGCAATGACTCCGGAAACCGAAGACAAGGAAGAAGAAGGCCCGATCAACGATCCCGGCAACGAAGATCCGGGGTCTCTGATGGACGACGCCACGGTGCCGCTCAACGATGCCGATGACGCGGGCGATGTGGGCAACCTGGAGAATGATGAGTATGACGAGGAAGACGACGAGTGATCGGGCTTCGTGGGCGGGACGACCAATCGTCCTTCTGATCGAACCGCGTCTATTGAGTTGTCCTCGAAATATCAGGATCTGCTTTCCAGGTCCATTGAGAGGTGCGTTATGAACGCTGATCCGAAAGACTCCGATATCGACGATACCCCCGAATACCCGCTGCCTTCACCCACCAACCCCTTGAGTCGCAATCAGCGCCCGCCCGACGATGACGACACGGCTGTGGAGCAAGTACCGGACGATGATGTGAAGCGCGGTAATGTGGAGGCCGACCCGGAAGACCCGGACATTGCCGGTGATGACGCCTCGGGCGAACCGAGCTGAAAGCTGTATGGTGGTGCATCGCAGATTGTCGATTGAGCGACACTTTTAAAAACGATCACTGCCAGAGATCAGGTAACGCACTCTTTAAAGGAGACGCACCATGATCAGGTCAAAATGGAAGGTGTTGACGATGGTCGGCTTATTGTCGATCAGTTCATTGACGGCGTTTGCTGAATCTACCGGTCGCGATGCGCCGGTCGACAAGGGGGGCATGCCGCCTTATTCGGAAATGAATGCGGGTACCTCGGACGGGAAGGCGCTGCCGCCGGACACCATTGGTGGTGGGAAAGTTGGTGATGCCAACGGGAGCAGCATCGACCCGGGGAAGGGCAGCGGGTCGACGAGTGGTGGAAGTTCAATGGGGAGTGGTTCTGGAAGTGGGTCTGGAGGATCAGGTGGTTCTGGGGTGAGTGGAGGCGGTGCAGGTAAAACCGGTAGTTCGGGCGGCTAAGTCAGATTCTTGACTGTAGAACTGAGCCCAGCGTCGGGCTGGGCTTCGGGAGCTTGAAGTTTCTTGATCTCTTTTTTCGACTCGCTAGTCCTCTTCAATCTCTGATTCAAACCAGCGCATAAAGAAGTCTCTCTGAACCTCTGGGTCGTTCGTAAGATTATTTTCTTCATAGTCAAAAATATTTACCAGGTCATTCCTTGTTGCATACTTACCTAGTGTGAGTTCATATGCTTTTACTCCGAGCGACATCTGTGAGGACATGCTGGAGGGGTGTACGTTTATTTTTGCTCCTTTGCACAGGAAGGTCACATCACTATGATCTTGCCTAATATGCCCCAAGCAAATGTAGAAATTATTACCTGCGTATAATTTTCGATATCCATCTTTCATGATGAAAGTAATAGTCAGGTTTTTTGAGTCACAGAGAAGCTCAGCGGATTGAAGCTCGTTATTTTTGACTATCGCAATCGCTACGCTGTCCACGTTTCATTTCCCGCTCGGATTTAAAGGTGATGTTACCTGGTAGTGAGCATTGGCGAAGATGGGGCGTGATGCCGCCCTATTGATTTTGCCTTGGGTTACTTGTTTAGGCTCTGTCAGGCTTTTGGACAGGTCAAATGAAGTTTGTCTTGTTTAAGCTGGATCTGGGTTTGCTGAGTTAGTTTGTTTTTGCCGAAAATGGCTTATCCATTGATGGTAAAATTCAATTTGTTCGGAAATGTCATTAACGATGTTCTGGTCTTCAAAATCAAAAATGTGAACAATATGATCACGTGATGCTGCTTCTCCCAGTATCATTTCATAAGCAATAGCTCCATTGCCCATCTGAGAGCACATACGTGAAGGGAATACATTGAGTTTTGCTCCTTTGCAAAGAAACTTTGTTTCAGGGAAGTCTCGTCGGATTTGTGTCAGGCATAAATACAGACCATCGTCGGTGTAAATTTTTTTGAATCCATTTTCCATTGTGAGCGTCAGTGAGCTAAAGCGCTCTTCGAGAGTTGCGGTTTCAATGGTGTTCCCTACCTTTAGTTTTATGTGGTGTTTCATCGTTGTGCTCCGCGTGTCAGATTTATTAGGTGTGATCAACTGCGGCTGTTGTCTTTAGGTTTTGTTTGGCGTTGTAGTTGTCAGTGATTCGATCCAGTTTTGATAAAAGGTGTTTTGTTCTTCAATATTGTTAGTGATATTTTCGTCTTCGTAGTCGAAAATTCGTACTAGATCCTCGTCTTCACTGGGTTTTCCAAGTTTAAGTTCGTATGCGACTAACCCGCTAGACATTTGGGAGGACATCCGCGAGGGGTGAACATTTATTTTGGCACCTTTGCACAGGAATTTTATTTTCGGGTAGTCGGCTCTTAACATGCCAAAGCATACGTAAAGGTCATAGGCCGTATAAACTTTTGTTAAATCACTTCGCATCGTGAATCTGAGTGTCCGTTTCTTTCTGTCGCATTCGATTGTGGCCGTCTCTACGACCCCATGATTATTTATTAATATTTCTATTGTTTTCATGACTACTTCCTGTAAGGGTTAGGTATTGAGTAGCCCTTGTAGCTACCATCCTCATGGACGGGGGTGGCACCGACGATGTCGTGATTTTTTATTCCACCCGGGAACGCTATCTCAACCTCGCGCCGGTGTGGTGACATCATGCCAAGTTCTTTGTTTACATCGATTCCTCTAATGTTTTTAAGTACATATACATAGCCGTCGGAAAACCAGTAGCCTGTGGCAAACTTTTTTGCCTCATTTTCGCTTGTCGAAGTGCTGACAAAGTAGCTAGGAGGGCTTCTGTTATCCAATGCATGCATGTACAGATCTGTACTGTCTCCCAAGGGTTCAAATCCTGCCTCAAAAATTTCCCATGGTTCTCGGTCGTCACCACGGTACAAATAATAGTTCTCTTGTTTTGGATTTGGGGTTCCGGGCTCCCCCTCATCAACCCCAACCTTACCCGCCGGATCCTCATCCCCAAACGACGGCTTTTTACACCCATCCCCCCCAGGGCACTCACTCAACCCCAGTGGATCAACCCAACCCGCCGGATTGCGCGTGTACTGATAGCCGTTTAACCCGCCCGCCAACTTGCTCGGGTCCGGCGTCAGGTACCGTCCGATATCCGGATTGTAGTAGCGATGCCGGTTGTAATGCAGGCCGGTTTCCGCGTCGAAATACTGCCCTTGAAAGCGTAGCGGTTGATCGAGGACCTGGTGGGTGTCGCGGTTTAGGCGGGTGAGGCGGCCATAGGCGGTGTATCGGGCGGCCCAGATGATTTCGCCGCTGTAGTCGGTGAGTTCTTGCGGTGTGCCGAGGTGGTCGAGTTGGTAGTAGAACGGACAGGCTTTTCTCGGGCCTTTGCCATCGAGCATGGCCAGCGGGCGGAAGGTGCCGGGTTCGTAGACGTAGCTGCGATGGTGGTCCTGGCTGTGTTCGGCGACGAGGTGGTCGCCCTGCCAGAAAAACTCGGTGGTTTTACCGTCGACGGTTTTGGCGATGCGCCGGCCGAAGGCGTCGTAGCGGTAACTGGAACTACGACCGTCCGGCGTGGTGACGCCGATCAGTCGATGCTGGCAGTCATAGCGGTATTCGGTGACGAGTTTCTGCGCGGTACCACGGCGTTCGCGGATGAGGTTGCCGAAGGTGTCGTAGTCGAAGTGGCGATCACCCTGCATCAACAGGCGATTGCCTTTGACGGACGCCGGGCCAGGACGATCCTGCATCAGCAGGTTACCGGCCGGATCGTGGGCATAGCTTTCCGGCTGTTGGTCGCGGGAGTGGCGCACGCGGATCAGGCGATCGAGCGAGTCGTACTGATAGCTGCGCTGGCCATGGCGGGTGTCGGCGATGCTGTCGAGATTGCCATTGAGGCTGTAGGCATAGTCGCGGCGGTAGAGCGGATGTTGGTGCTGGCCGACAGCGTGGGCCTTCAGGCGACCCTGTTCGTCGTAGGCATATTCACTGAGTAGCAGGCCTTGTTGGCGGTTTTGTTCGCGACCGGCGAGGAACGTATGCGAGGTCAGTCGTGCGCCATTGAGGTCGATGGCCGTCAGCGCACCGCCCTTGGCGTGGTGGTAGTCGAGTTTGCTGCCGTCCGGCAGGCGCAGGCGGTGGAGCTGGCCACAGGCGTCGTAGCCATAACGCAAGGTGCCCCAGCCCTGGTGCTCGGTGATCAGCCGGTCCTGTTGGTCGTACTCGAACTCCAGCGGATGGTCGTGGCCGTCGTCGACGCTGGTCAGTCGGCCCAGCGAGTCGTAGCGGTATTCCTCCTCGATGCCATCAGGCAAGGTTTTGACCAGCAACCGCCCGGCCGAATCCCGTTGATAGCCCGTGACCAGCTGCGAGCCGTCATCACCGAGCTCGGTTTTTTCCAGCAGGTGCCCATTGAGGTCGTAGGCGTACGCGGTACGACGGCCGTCGAAGCCGGTTTCCTGTCGGATCAATCCGTTGGGCGTGTAATCCAGCCGATATGTTTCGCCGGATTCGTTCTCGATTTCCGTCAGCAACAGCTGTGCGTTGTCGTAGCGATAACGCAATTGCGTGCCATCGGGGTTGATCCGGCGACTGACCAGGTGCAGGTCGTCGACGTATTCATAGCGGGTGACGCGGCCCAGTTCATCGCGTACGGCGGTGATCTTGCCGTAGGCGTTGTAGCTGAACCCGCGCGTGGCCCCGGTAGGCAACGTCGCCTGGACCAGTCGGCCGACGGCATCCCATTGGTATTGGGTGACGGCACCGTGTTCGTCCTGACGAGTAAGCTGCCGCCCCAGCACGTCGTAGGAAAACCGCCGCTGCCCACCGTCCGGCAGCGTTTCCTCGAGCAACTGCCCCAAGGCATTCCAGACAAAGACATGCCGACTGGTGTCCGGGTAGCGGACCGATAGCAGCCGGCCTTGCTCGTCGTAGTGGTAATGGGTGACCTGACCGTCCGGATCGGTGGCTTCGGTGACGTCACCCTGAGCATTGCGCTGGTATTTCCACACCGCCTGACCGCGATAGCGCGCATGCAGGAAACCGTTGCGATACTCGTAGGACGTCGGTTCGTCCTCCGGTGGAATCAGCGCCACCAGCCGTCCGACGTCGTCATAACGGTATTCGGTGACGGCCCCCAACGGATCCTGCTCGGCAATCAGCCGGCCCTGCTTGTCGTAGGCCTTGAGCTGTTCGCCGCCATCCAGCCCGACCCGGCGCACCAGCCGCGCCCGGTCGTCGTGGACGTAAACTTCTTCGCTGCCGTCGATGTTCCGGACGGTGACGCTGCTCTGGTCATCCCAGACATAGCGCGTGTCCATCTGCGCAAACGACGCCCAATGCCGCACGCAGCGCGCCGACTTGCCAGACCGTTCCCACTCCCAGAAGAAACTCGCGCCGCCGGCCAGTTGCCGCTGCAAAATTACGTGGTGGTCGTCGTAGTCGTAACGCTCGCTTTCCCCGGCGGCATTGATCGCTTCGATCAAGCGCTGGCGGGCGTCGTAGCGGTAGAAAGCCAGCGTTTGCTCTGTACGCCAGGCTTCACCCAAGTCATCGCCGGGGTGAAACGACTGGTATTCGACGGCGATGAGGTGCCTGCGCTCGTAGCACAACAGCAGCGAACGACCGGCACCGTTGTCGAGGCGTTGAATACGCTCCTGGCGGTCGCGAGTGATGTGCAGGCGGTTGTTGTAGGCGTCACTGATCGCCGTCAGTCGACCGTTGTGAAAGTGGTAGAACCGGCTCGTCTCACCGGCCAGCGCGAGAATCAATTCCTCCGGTTCGTCCCCAAGGTAAATCGCCGCTCGCGACAGGCTGTTATGAATGGCCGGGCGCTCGACGCTCGGCAACGGAAACGTCGTACGACGGTTTTCATGGTCGATCCAGACGACCTGTCCAGCGCCCAGCTCCAACCGCTGCGCCAGCGAATGGCTCCAGCCCCAGCCCAGTCCGCAATCGATCTCTACCGCGCTGGTGCGGTAGAGCCGGGTAAAGTCGAACGGCAGCAGCCCGTCCAGAGCACCGTCGGTCAGGGTCAGCAGTTCTTCGCCGCTGACCATCGACACAGGGCAGCCGTTGGTGCAGGTCAGTGCCGCGCAATCGGCGCTGTCGCCATTGGGATTTTTCGCTTGATTCGATGCATCGTCGTGGGGTTCGTGACGGCCCAGCCGGGTCTTGGCTGCAGACTTGTCGCGGGCGATGGCGAGCGGATTGTTCACCTGCACAACCGGTGAGTTGCCGGCGCTGATCTGCAGTGGAACCGTCGGTGCAGGTCTCAACGGTGCATTGCGCGCACTGACCACGAGTGGTTTGAGGACGCCAGCGTGGGCTGTCAGGTCGGATTTGGCCGTCAGTTCGGCCAGTCGCAAACTGGCAGTCGCCAACCATTGTCGAGCCCGATGGGACTTGATCTTGTCCAGCACTTTGGCGCTCATGCCGAGCTTCAGGCCCGTAGGACCTGTGAGGCGCGCCAGCAGGAAGCTGATTAATATTTCCGTACGAACTTGTGCCACGACTTCGGCGATGTACTGTGGCGGCAACATCCTCAGCCAACTGGTGAAGGCTGCGAGATGGATGAACATCAACGGCTCATCGCTCAACATCAGCAACACATTGGCAATGGTTTCAGCTGACGCGTTCAGCAGCGTCTCAAGCTCGCCTTGTGTCAGGTACTCGAGGAGTTTTTCGCTGTTGCCTTGCAGGTCCGCCACCAGGGCGTAGACCTGCTTCACGTCATCCCACAAGCCGTGCAGCGAACGCTCGAAACTGTGCCAGTCAGCCTGTTGCAGCAAGCCGTAGCGTTGGGTGAAACCTGCTTTGGAAAAATCTGCCCATAAAGGCTCGAATTCGCTCGTCCATTCGTTGCGCAACCAGCCTTCCAGCTCGCCGATCACTCCCTGATAGGAGGCGTAGAGCGCTTTGACGTGTTCAGTGGAAACATTGGGAAAGAAGGTGATGCGATAGCGATGGCCGCGCCAGCATTCGGGGATTTCGAGAATGCCGCTGGGGCCGATGGTTGCGTGGACAGGCTCACCGAATGTCAGCTCACCATTGCGCTGCGAGATAGCCGGCTCGAGCATCACCGGTGTATCGCCGATTGGCACGAAACGCGCGGCTTCGAACATATGCACCAGGGTCAACGGACCGCTGGCAGGGCACATGGCGAGTGTCGAACTGACAGGGGCGATGGAGTCCTTCGGTGCGCTGAGCCGGACTTCGTTGCCGACCTTGAACACTTGCTCGACGTTCAGCGCGCCACCGGTCCAGAAGTTCTCCGCCCAGGCCTCGTAGTCGTTGAGGCAGAGTCGGAAATCACCGAGCAGCGCTTTGATGTCCGGCTGTTTGGGGTTCATGGCGGCGACCACCAGCAGACCGATGGCGTTGTTCAAGGCCAGGACCTTGTCAGGTTCGAACATTCGCAATCCCTCGCGCTGATCAATGTGGAGCGAGAGACTTTGCGGGGGATCAAAAAGGAAAGAAGTCGGGAAAGGAGGTGTTTGGTGTAGGGGAAATCGCTAAATCATCGCGGCGCCCTCGGCAGAGGATTTTGTATCCGCCAGGCATTGCCCGTTGCTCTCGACCAATCGCGCTCGCTATGCTGCTGAACCCTTTAATCCATCACGGATCCGGCCGTACCTGGGCCGTCCTGGGATGTCATGAGAAAACGGATCAGATGCGATGAGTGCACCCTTGGATGAGTTCGGTCCGATCAAGGCCGTGATTTTCGATATGGACGGTTTGCTGCTGGACACCGAGGGCATTTACACCGAGGTCACGTCCATCATTGCCGAACGCTATGGGCGGACCTTCGACTGGAGCGTCAAACAGAACATCATCGGCCGTGGCGCGGGTGATCTGGCGCGCTATGTGGTCGAGGCGCTGGACCTGCCGATCACCGCCGAAGAGTTTCTGGTGATCCGCGAGCCCTTGATGCGCGAGCGTTTTCCGACGGCGCTGGCGATGCCCGGCGCAGAGGAACTGGTTCGGCACTTGAAAGCCAACAACATTCCTATCGCGGTGGGCACCAGTTCTTCGCGTCAGTCGTTTGGTCAGAAAACCACTTTGCACCGCGACTGGTTCGCGCTGTTTGACTTCATTGTCACTGCTGACGACCCGGAAGTGGGTGCGGCGAAACCGGCGCCGGATATTTTCCTGACGGCGGCACGACGCCTTGGGGTCGCGCCTCGGGATTGCCTGGTATTCGAGGATTCGCCGTTCGGCGTCACTGCAGCCAAAGCGGCAGGAATGACGGCGATTGCGGTCCCGGATGCGGCGATGGCCGACGAAAAGTACGCACACGCCGATGGCATTCTTCGTACGTTGAAGGCGTTCAAGCCCAGTGCATGTGGCTTGCCGGCGCTTGAATGGGGCTGACCATTCGATAATCCCTGACACAAAAAAACGCCGGCAATTGATTGCCGGCGTTTTGTTTCAGTCGAGCGGTGTATCAGGCGCCGAAACCACCGTCGATGGTCAGGCTGGCACCGGTGATGTAGCCAGCTTCGGGACCTGCGAGATAAGCGACGAAGCTGGCGATTTCTTCCACGTTGCCATAACGACCCACAGCCATCAGCGGGATCAGGCTATCAGCGAAGTCGCCGCTGGCGGGGTTCATGTCAGTGTCGACCGGGCCCGGTTGCACGTTGTTGACGGTGATACCCCGCGGGCCGAGGTCGCGAGCCAGGCCTTTGGTCAGGCCGACCAGCGCCGATTTGCTCATGGCGTACGGGCCGCCACCGGCGAAGGGCATGCGCTCGGCATTGGTGCTGCCGATGTTGATGATGCGACCGCCTTCGGTCATGTGGCGGGCGGCTTCCTGGGTGGCGATGAACACACTGCGTACGTTGATGGCCAGGGTCTGGTCGAAGTCTTCGAGTTTGAAGTCTTCCAGCGGTGCGATGGCCAGGACACCTGCGTTGTTGACCAGGATGTCCAGGCGACCGAAGGCCTCGACGGTGGCGTTGACGGCATTGCGAATGGCAACGGCATCGGCGCTGTCGGCCTTGATGGCCAGGGCTTTGCCGCCGGCGGAGATGATGCTGTTTTGCAGGTCTTCGGCTTTGGCGGTAGAGCTGACATAGGTGAAGGCGACGGCTGCGCCTTCCGCGGCCAGGCGTTTGACGATGGCAGCACCGATGCCGCGTGAACCGCCTTGAATCAGAGCTACTTTACCGCTGAGGTGTTGAGTGGTCATGTCGATCTCCAGAAGTTCAAGGCAGGCTGCCTTGTTGTCGGAGTCGAGTATCGGCTTCGCATTACCCTGCGGGTAGACCGTGATTGCTATAGTCTGTGTAAACCAGAAGTTTATAGTGGCGCTTATGGAAACCTTCAGCAGTATCGAATGCTTCGTGCGCAGCGCTGAGGTCGGCAGCTTCGCCGAGGCTGCGCGGCGCTTGAGCCTGACGCCTGCTGCGGTGGGCAAGAGCGTCGCCAAGCTGGAGGCGCGACTTGGGGTGCGGCTGTTCCAGCGCAGCACGCGTAGCCTGACGCTGACCGAGGCCGGCCAGCTGTTTCTCGGCGAAGTCAGCGCCAGCTTGCACACGATCCAGAATGCCGTGGCCAACCTGGCCAGCGCCGAAGGACGCCCGGCGGGAACGCTGAAGGTCAGCATGGGTACGGTGTTCGGGCGTTTGTACATCGTGCCATTGCTCGGAGAGTTTTTGCGGCGCTTTCCGGCGATCAATCCCGACTGGCATTTCGACAACCGTCAGGTCGACCTGATCGGCCAGGGGTTCGATGCGGCGATTGGCGGTGGATTCGAACTGCCCCAGGGCGTGGTGGCGCGCAAGCTGACGCCCGCCCATCGGGTGCTGGTGGCTTCAACTGGGTATCTGGCCATGCACGAGGCGATCGTCGAACCCGATGACCTTCAGCACCATGATGGCATCTTGATACGGTCGCCGCAGACAGGGCGTGTGCGTTCCTGGCAGTTGACCTGTCGCAACCGGCAACACAACCCGCTGACGCTCAAGGCGCGGATGACCATGAGCGATTCGGAAGCCGCCTGCGCTACCGCCACTCAGGGTTTAGGCATTGCGTTGGTGAGCATGCCATTCGCCGTGGGCTATCTGGACGCCGGAACCTTGCAGCGAGTGTTGCCCGACTGGTACGTCGACGACGGCAACATCTCCATCTATTACGCCGAGCACAAACTGCTGCCGGGCAAGACCCGGGCGTTTGTCGATTTCATCATTGAACAGTTTGCCGAGCAGGGGTTGAGGCAGCGGTTTAGTGCGTTTTGAACAAACCACTGGAACGAGTCCTCACCTCCAGCGCAGGTGTTGTCTTCTGCTCTGGAAGTGAGGGATCGTAAAACAACACTTCATTGTTCTGTTAATGATCGGTAAGGACAACAACGCTTCGGCTTAACGATCAGTACTAAGGGCACCAAGTCGGACCACATGCCAATTGAATGCGGGGGTGTTTTGATGCGTTTTTTAAGGCGGTCGCCGATAGAAAAACGGTTTGTTTTACGGCAATTGCGTTGCGCGCAGCATTCGATGATTTGCCTGGTGTTGACGCCAGACAGGTGCCGACAGATTTAGCATTACTATTGATACATAACTGTTGCGCGGCGCTTGCCGAGGTGGTGTGTAGCATCACCAAGGCACAGCCGAGAGTTAATAGAGTGACGATACGAGTAGGTAACGTTTTCATGTTCAACTTTCCTGGGTTTGTGCAGTAGGAGCAATTCGTTACTACCCAATCCGAATCGCGTGGACTCTAGAGTTACTTGCAAACCGCCGGTGGCACAACTGTCAGAACTATCAGGTACAGAACGAGTGTAACAATGCTATTTATCAGCTTGTAAATGGCTCGACAGCTCTAGAATCATGTGTTTGTACTAATGGTGGAGAATTACCGTATTTTCTCGAGCGGACGAGCGGGAGGCAGACCGACTAACGGCTGCCCATAACAGCAGTGCAACAGTCACCGCCCAAACCGTCCCGCCCAACCAATAATGCTCTTCGGCCGAGGCGTCGCATACGTCCGCACTTTCGACGTCGACAACCCCAACCGCACCAGTGATTCGGCAATGGTCACCGCCGCCGTCACGCCGTCCACCACCGGTACGCCGGTGCGCTGACGAATCTGTTCATCCAGCCCGGCCATGCCGCCACAGCCCAGGCAAATCACCTCGGCCTTGTCCTCGCTCACCGCCAGTTCCGCCTGGCGGACAATCGCCTCCAGCGCACGCTCAGGATCGGATTCCAGCTCCAGCACCGCCAGCCCACTGGCCCGCACTGATGCGCAGCGGTCCCAGAGCCCGGACAATTTGAGGCGATCCTCGATCAGCGRCACGGTGCGGTCCAGGGTGGTGACCACCGAATAGGCATGGCCGAGGAACATCGCGGTGCTGGCGCCGGCATCGGTGATGTCCACCACCGGCACGTTGAGCAACTCCTGCAAACCTTCGCGGCCGTGCTCGCCATAGCCGGCCTGGATTACCGCATCGAAGGGCTGATCGTAGGACATGACCCGGTCCATCACGGCGATGGCGGCCAGGTAGCTTTCGAAATTGCCTTCAATGGAGTCGGCGCCGAAATGCGGGGTCAGGCCGATGATTTCCGTGCCGGGCGCGGCCACGGACTGCGCTTGACGGGCGATGGCCTGGGTAATGGATTCGGTGGTGTTGACGTTGACCACGAGAATTCGCATGGGAGGTCCTTATAGCGAGTGGTTTGCGGCCCAATGTCACCGGGCCGCCAAGAGGATTAATGGCTGACGTTATCGACCGCGATGGCTTCACCACTGACATCGGCGTAGTAAGGCTGCCGTTTGGCGATGATCAGGTAGAGCATCCCTGCAATCCCGGCGCCAATCAGCCAGGAGAATGGCGAGACGCTGTCGAAACCTGGCACCAGGGCCAGGACAATGGCGATCAAGGCTGCCGGAATGAACGCCGCCACGGCGCGCAAATTGACTCCGTGACTGTAGTAATAATCGCCATCGGGATCTTCGCTGTACAACTGCGGCACATTGATCCGGCCTTTCCGTACCTGCCAATAGTCGACCATGATCACCCCGTACAACGGGCCGAGCAGGGCGCCGAGGCCGGACAGGAAATATACGATCACCAGCGGGCTGTTGTAGAGGTTCCACGGCAGGATCAGCACCGCGATGGTCGCGCTGATCAGACCGGCGCGGCGGAAGGTCAGGTACTTGGGTGCCAGATTGCTCAGGACAAAGGCCGGGGCCACGAAGTTGGCCATGATGTTCACCGCCACGGTGACAATCAGGAACGCCAGGCAACCGAGTACCAGAAAGAAGGTGTTGGGAATCGACGCGATGATCTCGGTCGGGCTTTCGATGATCCGGCCATTGATCTGGAATTGCGCACCGCACAGCAGGACGGTGATCCCGGCGAATACCAGAATGTTGACGGGCAGGCCCCAGAAATTTCCGACCCGGATGGTCTTGCGGCAGGGAGAAGAGCGGGCGAAGTCGCAGAAATTGAGGATCAGCGTGCCGTAGATCGACAGCCACAAGGCGCCGCCGGCAAAGATATTGCGCCACATCTCACCGCCACTCAGCGGTTCGCGAATCGACCAGGCGATGGTGGCGTTGGCCTGGAAGTACATCCAGCCGGCGAGGGCGGCGACGGTCAACAAAATCACCGGGCCGGCAAACGCCTCGTAGCGTCGCACCATTTCCATGCCATAGGCCAGGATCGCCAACTGCACGAACCAGATCGCCACGAAACACACCCAGCCCAGGCTCGACAGCCCGAGTATCGAGTTGTGGTCGTAATCGGCGAGCCCGGGATGCACCGCCGTCAGCAATACGCGAAAGACCACCGAAGCCAGGTACGTCTGAATCCCGAACCAGGCAATGGCGATAACGGCGCGAATCAATGCGGGAATCTGCGCCCCGTGGATGCCGAAACTGATGCGGCTGATCACCGGAAACGGCACACCGGTTTTCTGGCCCATGTAACCGGAAAGGTTCATGAAGCAATACACCATCGCTGCACCGATTCCCAGGGACAACAGAATCTGCCAGCCGCCCAGGCCCAACGCGTACAAGCCAATGGCGAAAGAGTAGTTGGCAATGTTGTGCACATCGTTTGTCCACAGGGCAAAGATGCTGTAACGGCCCCAGCGCCGACCTTCGGCCTTGGTCGGCGCGAGGTCCTTGTTGTGCAGGCGGGGGCTGAGCACGACGGGTGGTTGAAACGTTTGATCGTGAATCACGGAGGTAGAAAGAGGAGAGGGCAGATCCAGCGCAATATTGTTATTGGGGAGGCTAGTACGCATTCCGGCAGGCTCCTGAAGCTCGTTGCCGCGATGACTGTGCATGAGCGTGGGCTCGACAAATCTTCGTCGCGGGTGGGAGAGCATCATTGGTTACGGGGCATCTGCAGCCTGTACGGGATAGGGCGCTTCAGGCTTGCGGATCTAAAGTGTGTGTATGTTCATGTATTTATTGTATACAAAACATGTGTTCACTTAAGCCAGATGTGTGCCAGTCGGTGATCTATAAAATTTAACGCTAATTTCGTTTTGTTATTGATTGAAGATAAGTAGTTGAAAAAAAGACGATATAAATTGACCGATTGAACAGGTATTTATTTTGGGCGGGGTTTTGTCGGAGTGGTCGATTGAGGAAGTCAGGACTGGGGAATGTAACTTTTTGGGGCGATGAAACTAAAAGTGCACACAGATATGGCACTTATGGTGACATTTCTGTGTACACATTTTTAAGATCAAAAGATCGCAGCCTGCGGCAGCTCCTACAAATGAACACCATTCCCCTGTAGGGGCTGGCGAAGCCTGCGATCTTTCAGGCTTTGGACTTGCTGATGATGTTCCCGGCATGCAGCCCGCATTCTTTCTGCGTGGCTTCTTCCCACCACCAACGA
The DNA here is from genome assembly GCF_056406935.1 of Pseudomonas sp. P1_A1. NCBI lineage: Bacteria > Pseudomonadati > Pseudomonadota > Gammaproteobacteria > Pseudomonadales > Pseudomonadaceae > Pseudomonas > Pseudomonas sp. P1_A1. The sequence goes on from NZ_JBFTZE010000015.1 coordinate 82,862, forward strand.
CCTTCGCGCTCATGCTGGTTCGGCAGCACCGGACGGGTGCAAGGCTCGCAACCAATGCTGATGAATCCGCGTTCATGCAGGCTGTTGTACGGCAGCTCCAGCATGCGGATGTAACCCCAGATCTCTTCGCTGGTCATCTGTGCCAACGGGTTGAACTTGTACAGGGTACGTTCCGGGGTGGAAAACGCGGTGTCGATTTCCAGCACCGCGACGGCGCTGCGGGTGCCCGGGCTCTGGTCCCGACGCTGGCCGGTGGCCCAGGCGGTCACGCCAGACAGTTTGCGACGCAGCGGCTCGATCTTGCGAATGCCGCAGCACTCGCCATGGCCATCCTTGTAGAAACTGAACAGGCCTTTTTCCTTCACGAAAGGCTCGAGCTTGCTGTAGTCCGGCGACACCACTTCGATATCGATCTTGTAGTGCTCGCGCACCTGCTCGATGAAGCGGTAGGTCTCGGGATGCAAGCGGCCGGTGTCGAGGCTGAACACTTTGACGTTCTTGTTCAGCTTCCAGGCCATGTCCACCAGCACCACATCCTCGGCGCCGCTGAAAGATATCCACAGGTCATCGCCGAACTCGGCGAACGCGAGTTTCAGGATGTCCTGGGCGGATTTGTTGGCATAGGTCGTGGCGAGTTCCACGACATCGAACGATGGGCTCATCAGGGCGGCTTCCTACAGGTCGGTGGCGCTGGGCGCTCTATATGCGTCGATGGTAACAAAATCCTGCGGCGGCTGGCGCGTCCTCTGCGTTGCACAGAGGGGGACGAGTCGCTAGAGTTCGGCAGTCCTTTTGCTCGCTCGACTCATAAATAATACTAATGGGAGTGTCTTGTGGAAATTGCCTGTCTGGATCTTGAAGGTGTGCTGGTCCCGGAAATCTGGATCACCTTTGCCGAAAAAACCGGGATCGAGTCCCTCCGGGCCACCACTCGGGACATTCCCGACTACGACGTGTTGATGAAGCAGCGCCTGCGGATTCTCGACGAGCATGGCCTGAAGCTCTCCGACATTCAGGAAGTGATCGCTACGCTCAAGCCTCTGGAAGGCGCCAGTGAATTTGTCGACTGGCTGCGTGAGCGCTTTCAGGTGGTGATTCTGTCGGACACCTTTTACGAATTTTCCCAGCCGCTGATGCGTCAACTGGGCTTCCCGACGTTACTTTGCCATCGTCTGATTACTGACGATGCCGGTCGGGTCACGGGCTATCAGTTGCGTCAGAAAGATCCCAAGCGTCAGTCGGTTTTGGCGTTCAAGAGCCTCTACTACCGAGTAATTGCGGCGGGTGATTCCTACAACGACACCACGATGCTGGCCGAGGCGGATGCCGGGATTCTGTTCCATGCGCCGGACAATGTGATTCGCGAGTTCCCGCAGTTCCCGGCGGTGCACAGCTTTGCCGAGTTGAAGCAGGAATTCATCAAGGCTTCGAATCGCAATCTGAGCTTGTAAACCCGATCTGTGGCGAGGGAGCTTGCTCCCGCTCGGCTGCGCAGCAGCCGCATGCGTTATATCTGACGATATGCGGTGTCTGGTTTGGGGGGCGCTTCGCACTGGAGCGCCAGCCCGGCCCAGCGGGAGCAAGCTCCCTCGCCACATAAAAGTGCGGTATCAGAGGTTCTGCAACGTATCGAGCAGCACCTTCACCTTGGTAATCGATTCCTGATACTCCGCCTGCCAATCCGAATCCGCGACGATCCCGCCACCCCCCCAGCAGCACACCTGCCCGTCCTTGACCAGCAAGCTGCGAATGGCGATGGAACTGTCCATCTCCCCGCGTACGTCCAGATACAGCAATGAACCGCAATACAACCCGCGACGGGTCGGTTCCAGTTCATCGATGATCTGCATGGCGCGAATCTTTGGCGCGCCGGTAATCGAGCCGCCGGGGAAGCTGCCGGCGATCAGATCCAGCGCATCCTTGTCATCCGCCAGTTCACCGGTAACGCTGCTCACCAGGTGATGCACGTTCGGATAGCTTTCCAGGCTGAACAGCTCCGGCACCCGTACCGAACCGATGCGGCAGGTACGACCGAGGTCGTTGCGCAGCAGGTCGACGATCATCAAGTTCTCCGCGCGGTCCTTGGGGCTGGCCAGCAGTTCGGCGGCGTTCGCCGCATCTTCGGCAGCGGTCAGCCCGCGGGGGCGAGTGCCTTTGATCGGGCGGGTTTCGACGTGGCGCTCGCTGACTTTGACAAAGCGCTCCGGCGACAGGCTCAGCACCGCGTCGCCGTCGGGCAGGCTCTGGAAGCCGGAAAACGGTGTCGGGCAAGCCGCCCGCAGCGCGCAATAGGCCGCCCACGGATCGCCCTGGCATTGGGCGCGAAAGCGCTGGGCGAAGTTGACCTGATAGCAGTCGCCAGCCTGGATGTACTGCTGAATGCGTTCGAAGGCTTGCCGATAGTCGTCAGCGCTCAGGTCGGCGCTCATCGGGCCGTCCAGCTTGAATGGCTGGATGTTCTCGGTGGTGGGCTGAGTGAACAGTTCGATCAGCCGTTGTTGCTCGCTATCGATCAGCGTCGGGTGGAACACCAATTGGCTGGTAGCCAGATGGTGATCGCTGATCAGCGCCCAGTCATACAGCCCGAAGCGCGCGTCGGGCAATTGCAGATCGTCCCGCGCCTGGCTCGGCAGGTTCTCCAGATGCCGGCCGAAGTCGTAGCTCAGGTAGCCGATCAGGCCGCCGGCGAAGGGCAAGTCGTCAGGGACGGTTGCTTCACCGAGCCGTGTAAGGTTCTTGCGAAGGCGTTGCAGGAAATGGCTGCCGCTTTCATCCGGCAACACGGCCAGTTGCTCCAGCGGCCAGGCGCTGAGCAGGTCAAAACGCCCGCGTTCGGCACTCGGCCGGCCGCTGTCGAGCAGCACGGCACCGGGGGCATGACGAATCGCCGTGAAGTACTCGGCAGGGTTGGCGCGATAGGGCAGCGGGTGTACGGAACAGGTCAACATGGGCGGGGCAGATCAGCCAACGAGGCGGGAGAGCGATTGTAGTCCTCTGCAGGATTTGCTCCTAGAGGGGATGTCGGCAAGAGATACATCTGCGGCGAGGGAAGTTTGCCTGTGGCGAGGGAACAAGCTCCCTCGCCACAAAGAGCCAGAGGGATCAGCCCTCAACCGCCGGAATATGCCCAAACAATTCCTGAACGAACGCCACACGTTCCTGCGCCGTTTCGGTGATCCCGCGCGCCTTCAGCTCTTCGAGTCGCGCCTCGACCGCGTGGGTACGGGACGTCAGCCCGCAATCGTTGGCGATCTGAATGTTCAACCCAGGCCGGGCATTGAGCTCAAGAATCAGCGGCCCTTTCTCCTGGTCGAGCACCATGTCGACACCGATGTAGCCCAGCCCGCACAACTCGTAACAGCCGGCGGCCAGTTTCATGAAACCGTCCCAGTAGGGCAGTTGCACGCCGTCTACCGCGTTGGTGGTGTCCGGGTGTTTGTTGATGATGTTGTTCAGCCAGGTGCCGCGCAATGTCAGGCCGGTGGCCAGGTCGACACCGACGCCGATGGCGCCCTGGTGCAGGTTGGCCTTGCCGCCGGACTGGCGGGTCGGCAGGCGCAACATGGCCATCACCGGATAGCCCATCAGCACGATGATGCGGATGTCCGGCACACCTTCATAGCTGATGCTTTTGAAGATCTGGTCTGGGGTCACGCGGTATTCGATCAGCGCACGGTCGCGGTGCCCGCCCAGGGAATACAGGCCGGTGAGGATGCTCGAGATATGGTGCTCGAGTTCCTCATGGTCAATGATCTTGCCGGACACTGTGCGATAGCGCCCCTCGAACCGGTCGGCAACCACAATGATGCCGTCGCCGCCGGCGCCCTGGGCCGGTTTGATCACGAAGTCGGTGCGCCCGCCGATGATCTCCTTGAGGTTATCGATTTCCTTCTCGGTGGAGATCACGCCGTACAGCTCCGGCACGTGAATGCCGGCGGCAATGGCGCGTTCCTTGGTGATGATCTTGTCATCGACGATCGGGTACAGGCTGCGCTTGTTGTACTTGAGCACGTAGTCGGCGTTACGCCGATTGATCCCCATGATGCCCCGGGCCTCCAGGGCTTTCCAGGTCTTCCAGAGACCGAACATCAGGCGTCAGCCTCTTTCAGGAAAGCCTTGAAACGCACCAGTTCGGTCAGGCGGTAACCACGATAGCGACCCATGGCCAGCATGAAAGCCACCAGAATCAGCAGGACCGCCGGGAAGGTGAACACGAAGTACACCAGCTCCGGCACGCTCATGATCAGGTGCGCCAGGGAGGCGGCGAACAGCGTGCCGATCGCCACTTTCATGGCATGGCCGCCACCGCGCTCTTCCCAGGTGATCGACAGGCGTTCGATGGTCATGGTCAGAATCACCATCGGGAACAGCGCCACCGACAACCCGCGCTCCAGGCCGAGTTTGTGGCTGAACAGGCTGATCGCCGCGATCAGCACCACCACGAAGGTCAGCACCACCGACAATCTCGGCAGCATTTGCAGTTTCAAGTGCTCAAGGTAGGAACGCAGCGACAGCCCCAGCGCCGTGATAATGGTAAACAGCACGATGCCGAAGCCGAGCTGGGTTTCCCGGAAGGCGAGGGCGATCAGCACCGGGGTAAAGGTGCCGAGTGTCTGGATGCCGATCAGGTTGCGCAGGATCAGGATCACCAGCACGCCGATCGGGATCATCACCATGATCATGAAGGTCTGCTGGGTTTGCAGCGGCAGGCCGTACAGCGAGTAGTCGAGGAAGTTGGCGTCGGAGTTTTCGTCAGTCAGCTTGGCCAGGCGAATGGCGTTCATTTCGCTGTTGTTCAGACTGAAGGTGACGTTGGCTTTCTTGCCGCCATCGACAGTGATCAGGTTTTCATCGCCGGTCCACCACAGCAAGCGGTCGGTGGGCAGGCCCTGTTCGCCGGTTTCCGGGTTGAAGTACAGCCAGTCGGTGCCGTTGAAGCTGCGCAGCCAGAGCTCAGGCATTTGCGGCTGATCGGCCACCAGGCGGATGGTGTGGACCTTTTCCACCGGTACGTGGGCGATGGACAGAACCAGCTCGACGATTTTGGCTTTGTTCGCGGTGGACGGATCGCCGGCCAGCAGCAGTTTCACGTTGTCGTCGTTGAGGTTGTTGACACGCTTGATGGCTTCGCCGATGAAAGTTTCGACGTCAGCCGAATGCTGACGGATCGGCGCGAGCAAGGCTTCGGCGGCGATTTTTTCCGGGCCTTCGACGGCGATGCTGTCGCGGAAGGTCGCCCCTTTGACCTTGGATTTTTCGCCGGTGTAGCGCTTGGTCAGCACCAGACGGTAATAAAGGGTCTGGTTGCCCTTGGCCCGACGCGCCGACCAGGTGACCTTGCGGTTGCCGTCGACACGGTTCACTGCCACACCGTAATTATTGGAAATGAAACTCTCGTTAAGGCTCACGTAGTCGCGGCTCAGCGGCGGCACGAACATCTGGATCTTGATCGGGTCTTTGGCGTTGGCGACGAACTCGACCTTGGCGTCGATGTTCCACAAATCATCGGTGGCGTCTTCAGTCACCGGAATACCGAGCACGAAAATCTGATAGGCCGTAACTGAAATGCCCAGCACCACCAGGATGGCGATCAGCAATTTCAGATGGAGGGTAAGAGAGCGCATTGGAATTACTCTGCGGTATGTGCGTCGGTGGCGCAGGCAGGTTTGCCAGCAGCGTATTTAAGACTTGGATCGACCAGCGCATCGAAACGCTTGAGTGCCTCGGAGCCGATCAAGAGCGGGTATTGGAAGGCGCTGCGGTCGGTCAGGTTCACTTCAATACTGCGTAAAGCCGACCCCATGCAGATATCCAGCTCGATGACCGGACGGGCGGTGTACTTCTTGCCTTCTTCCGGGTCGTAGTCACCGGCCCGGCGCTTGATCTTGCTGACACGGGCCAGCGGTCGTTCGATCGGGTGCGAATGCGCGGCGTCGATGGCCAGATAGAAGCGCACCCAGGATTCGCCATTGCGTTTGAAACGTTTGATGTCGCGGGCGCTCAGCGAGGCGGTTTTCGCCCCGGTGTCGAGTTTGGCGGCAACTTCCAGGTTGATGCCATCCAGCGACGCGTACTCATTGAGGCCGTACACAGTCTTTTCCCCTGCCGCGGCAAAACCTGACAGGCCAAGAAGACAAAGAAATGTGGTGAAGAGCTTGAGTCTCATAAATCCTGATGCGCAGCGGTCCGTTTCTCAATTCAAGGCCCTGGCATTGCTGCACAAGCTCCCTCGTATGCCTATCCTTTTTTTATGACAGGCAATGCAGATGACAAGCAAATGCGGGCGGCATTCTAGCACGGTGGTTTTATGGCGCCAGCGCTGGCGGACGGCTGTAACGGGGGGTGCTGCTTCTTTATGGTGCAAGCGGTTATTAGACGATTGTCGACAATGTCTATTTATCCTTTGACGTAACCGGCCTTATTCGCTAATTTTTGCGGCATTGCTTTTAAAGGTGTCGACAATATGCTGGATCAACTCGATCCCCCGGTCACGGTTCAGGACGACTCGGAAACACTTTCCGAAAACGTCTTTCGACGCATTCAGGCGGCCATCGTCAAGGGTGAGATCGCCCCGGGCAGCAAGATCTCCGAGCCGGAGCTGGCGCGCACCTACGGCATCAGCCGCGGGCCGTTGCGTGAGGCGATCCACCGTCTGGAAGGCCAGCGCCTGCTGGTTCGCGTGCCGCACGTCGGGGCGCGGGTGGTGTCGTTGAGTCACGCCGAATTGCTGGAACTCTACGAAATCCGCGAATCCCTGGAAGGCATGGCGTGTCGTCTGGCGGCTGAACGCATGACCGTTGAAGAAATCGACGAACTGCGCCGGGTGCTGGAAACCCACGAGCGCGATGCGGCGTTTCAGGCAGGCGTCGGCTATTACCAGCAGGAAGGCGATTTCGACTTTCATTACCGGATCATCCAGGGCAGCGGCAACCGCACCCTGACCCAGATGCTCTGCGGCGAGCTCTATCAACTGGTGCGCATGTACCGCATCCAGTTTTCCACCACACCCAATCGGCCACGCCAGGCGTTTGCCGAACACCACCGCATTCTCGACGCCATTGCCGACCGTGACGGTGAACTGGCCGAGTTGTTGATGCGCCGTCACATTGGCGCCTCCAAACGCAATATCGCCCGTCACTACCAGGACGGCGCTAACCCGACAGCCACTGAACGAGGTGAGTCATGAGTTCCAACAAGAGCACTCCAGGCCAGCGTTTCCGCGATGCGGTCGCCAGCGAGCATCCGCTGCAAGTGGTCGGCACGATCAACGCCAACCACGCGCTGTTGGCCAAGCGCGCCGGTTTCAAGGCTATCTACCTGTCGGGGGGCGGGGTGGCTGCCGGCTCCCTCGGCGTGCCGGACCTGGGCATTACCGGCCTGGATGATGTGCTGACCGATGTGCGCCGCATCACCGACGTTTGCGACCTGCCGCTGCTAGTGGACGTGGACACCGGTTTCGGTTCCTCTGCGTTCAATGTCGCCCGTACCGTGAAGTCGATGATCAAGTTCGGCGCGGCGGCGATTCACATCGAAGACCAGGTCGGCGCCAAGCGCTGCGGTCACCGTCCCAATAAAGAGATCGTTTCGCAGCAGGAAATGGTCGACCGCATCAAGGCGGCCGTCGATGCCCGCACCGACGACAGCTTCGTGATCATGGCCCGCACCGACGCCCTGGCGGTGGAGGGTCTGGAATCTGCGCTGGATCGCGCCGCCGCGTGCATCGAGGCCGGCGCCGACATGATCTTTCCGGAAGCGATCACTGAACTTGAGATGTACAAACTGTTCGCCAGCCGCGTGAAAGCGCCGATCCTGGCCAACATCACCGAGTTCGGCGCGACACCGCTGTACACCACCGAGCAGCTCGCCGGTGCCGATGTATCGCTGGTGTTGTACCCGCTGTCGGCGTTCCGCGCGATGAACAAGGCGGCCGAAAACGTCTACACCGCGATCCGCCGCGACGGCACGCAACAGAACGTCATCGACACCATGCAGACGCGCATGGAGCTTTACGATCGCATCGATTACCACACCTTCGAGCAGAAGCTCGATGCGTTGTTTGCGGCGAAGAAGTAAGGCGCAATCCCCCACAACTTGCCGATTCCCTAACAAATTCAAGATTGGAGACAGCAATGGCCGAAGCAAAAGTACTCAGTGGCGCCGGGCTCCGTGGCCAGGTGGCCGGGCAAACCGCACTGTCCACCGTGGGCCAGTCGGGCGCCGGCCTGACTTATCGCGGCTACGACGTGCGCGAACTGGCGGCTGACGCACAGTTCGAAGAAGTGGCTTACCTGCTGCTGTACGGCGAACTGCCGACCAAGGCACAACTCGCGGCCTACACCCAGAAACTGAGCAAACTGCGCGACCTGCCGCAAGCGCTGAAAGAAGTGCTGGAGCGCATCCCCGCCGACGCTCATCCGATGGATGTGATGCGCACCGGTTGCTCGTTCCTGGGCAACATCGAGCCGGAGAAAGACTTCTCCGAGCAGCACGACAAAACCGACCGCCTGCTGGCCGCGTTTCCGGCGATCATGTGCTACTGGTATCGCTTCAGCCACGACGGCAAACGCATCAATTGCGTGACCGACGAAGCCTGCATCGGCGGCCATTTCCTGCACCTGTTGCACGACAAGAAGCCGAGCGAGTTGCACGTCAAGGTGATGAACGTTTCGCTGATCCTCTACGCGGAACACGAATTCAACGCCTCGACCTTCACCGCCCGGGTGTGTGCCTCGACGCTGTCGGATCTGTATTCCTGCATCACCGCTGCCATCGGTTCYCTGCGCGGTCCGCTGCATGGCGGCGCCAACGAAGCGGCAATGGAAATGATCGAGCGCTTCAGCTCGCCGGAAGAGGCGGTCGAGGGCACCCTCGACATGCTGGCACGCAAGGACAAGATCATGGGCTTCGGCCACGCGATCTATAAGGACAACGATCCGCGCAATGAGGTGATCAAGGGCTGGTCGAAAAAACTCGCCGACGAAGTGGGCGACACGGTGTTGTTCCCGGTTTCAGAAGCCATCGACGCAACCATGTGGGAACAGAAGAAACTGTTCCCGAACGCCGACTTCTACCACGCCTCGACGTACCACTTCATGGGCATCCCGACCAAGTTGTTCACACCGATCTTCGTCTGCTCACGCCTGACCGGCTGGGCGGCCCACGTGTTCGAGCAACGTGCCAACAACCGCATCATCCGCCCGAGCGCCGAGTACGTCGGCGTCGAACAGCGCAAGTTCGTGCCAATCGAACAACGCTGACCGGGGAGGGCGCCGGTACTGGTTACTGAAAGAACCGGGAACCCCGCAGGTCGGGGTTCAGCCCGGTGCCAGGCGCCCACCTATTGAAATTACCGTGACCGAGTCCTGACGATGAATACTGAATTCCGCAAACCGCTGCCCGGCAGCTCTCTGGATTATTTCGACGTCCGTGCGGCGGTCGATGCCATTGCGCCAGGCGCCTACGACACCCTGCCGTACACCTCCCGCGTGCTGGCGGAAAACCTCGTGCGTCGCTGCGACCCGGCCACGCTCACCGACTCTCTGAAGCAACTGATCGAGCGCAAACGCGACCTCGACTTCCCCTGGTTCCCGGCCCGCGTGGTGTGCCATGACATTCTCGGCCAGACCGCCCTGGTGGACCTTGCCGGCTTGCGCGATGCCATTGCCCTGCAAGGCGGCGACCCGGCGCAAGTGAACCCGGTGGTGCCGACGCAATTGATCGTCGATCACTCGCTGGCCGTCGAGTCCGGCGGCTTCGATCCCGAGGCGTTCGAAAAGAACCGCGCCATCGAAGACCGTCGCAACGAAGACCGTTTTCACTTCATCAACTGGACCAAAAAGGCGTTCAAGAACGTTGATGTGATCCCGCCGGGCAACGGGATCATGCACCAGATCAACCTGGAGAAAATGTCGCCGGTGATCCAGGTGCGCGACGGCGTGGCTTTCCCTGATACCTGCGTCGGCACCGACAGTCATACCCCGCATGTCGATGCGCTGGGCGTGATCGCCATTGGCGTTGGTGGTCTGGAAGCGGAAAGCGTGATGCTCGGTCGCGCCTCGTGGATGCGTCTGCCGGAAAGTGTTGGCGTCGAACTCACCGGCAAGCTGCAACCGGGCATCACCGCCACCGACATGGTGCTGGCGCTGACCGAATACCTGCGCAAACAGAAAGTCGTCGGCGCGTGGCTGGAGTTCTTCGGTGAAGGCGCATCAAACCTGACCCTCGGCGACCGCGCGACCATTTCCAACATGGCCCCGGAATACGGCGCCACGGCGGCAATGTTCTACATCGACCAGCAGACCATCGACTACCTGAAACTCACCGGCCGTGAAGACAAGCAAGTGCAGCTGGTCGAGAACTACGCCAAACAGACCGGCCTGTGGGCCGATAGCCTCAAAGGCGCGCAATACGAGCGCGGGTTGAGCTTCGATCTGTCCTCGGTGGTGCGCAACATGGCCGGCCCGAGCAACCCGCATGCGCGTGTTGCGACCTCGGATCTGGCTGCCAAAGGCATCTCCGGCCAGTGGGAAGACGTGCCTGGCCAGATGCCGGACGGCGCGGTGATCATCGCCGCCATCACCAGTTGCACCAACACCAGCAACCCGCGCAACGTCATTGCCGCCGGCCTGCTGGCGCGCAATGCCAACAAGCTTGGGCTGACCCGCAAGCCATGGGTCAAGTCGTCCTTGGCACCCGGTTCGAAAACCGTGGCGCTGTATCTGGATGAAGCTGGCCTGACCAAAGAGCTGGAGCAACTCGGCTTCGGCGTCGTGGCCTTCGCCTGCACCACCTGCAATGGCATGTCTGGTGCGCTGGATCCGGTGATCCAGCAAGAGATCATCGACCGCGACCTGTACGCCACCGCCGTACTCTCCGGCAACCGCAACTTCGACGGGCGGATTCACCCTTACGCCAAGCAGGCGTTCCTCGCCTCGCCGCCATTGGTGGTGGCTTATGCCATCGCCGGCACCATCCGTTTCGACATCGAAAAAGATGTACTGGGCGTGGTCGATGGCAAGGAAATCCGCCTGAAAGACATCTGGCCGAGCGATGAAGAAATCGGCGCGGTGGTCAAGGCCTCGGTCAAGCCGGAGCAGTTCCGCCAAGTGTACATTCCGATGTTCGCCATCCACGAAGACACCGGCCCGAAAGTCACGCCGCTGTACGACTGGCGCGAGATGAGCACCTACATCCGTCGTCCGCCGTACTGGGAAGGCGCGCTGGCCGGCGCGCGTCCGCTCAAGGGCATGCGCCCGCTGGCGGTGCTGCCGGACAACATCACCACCGATCACCTGTCGCCTTCCAACGCGATCATGCTCGACAGCGCGGCGGGTGAGTACCTGGCGAAAATGGGCCTGCCGGAAGAGGACTTCAACTCCTACGCCACACACCGTGGCGACCACTTGACCGCGCAGCGCGCAACCTTCGCCAACCCGAAACTGTTCAATGAAATGGTGCAGGAAAACGGCAAGGTCAAGCAGGGTTCGCTGGCGCGGGTCGAACCGGAAGGCAAAGTGATGCGCATGTGGGAAGCGATCGAGACCTACATGGAGCGCAAGCAGCCGCTGATCATCATTGCCGGCGCCGACTACGGCCAGGGTTCGTCCCGGGACTGGGCGGCCAAAGGCGTGCGTCTGGCGGGTGTGGAGGCGATTGCCGCCGAAGGTTTCGAGCGCATTCACCGCACCAACCTGGTGGGCATGGGCGTGTTGCCGCTGGAGTTCCTGCCGGGTACCAATCGTAAAACCTTAGGGATAGATGGCAGCGAAACCTATGACGTGATCGGCGATCGCACCCCGCGCGCGACGCTGACGCTGGTGATCAACCGCAAGAACGGTGAACGCGTCGAAGTGCCGGTGACCTGCCGCCTCGACACCGCCGAAGAAGTGTCGATCTACGAGGCCGGCGGCGTGTTGCARCGTTTCGCTCAGGACTTCCTCGAAGAGTCGGCGGTTGCCGTTTAATACGACGAGCCGCGCGGGATTTCAAGTCCCGCGCTGGCCATACAGGATCAATATGGCTCACGCATCTCAGATAAAAATCCCTGCCACCTACATGCGCGGCGGCACCAGCAAAGGCGTGTTCTTCAGCCTCAAGGATTTACCCGAAGCGGCGCAGATGCCAGGCACCGCCCGCGATGCCTTGTTGCTGCGCGTGATCGGCAGCCCCGATCCGTATGAAAAGCAAATCGACGGCATGGGCGGCGCGACATCCAGCACCAGCAAAACCGTGATCCTGTCAAAAAGCATCAAGGCCGATCACGACGTCGATTACCTGTTCGGTCAGGTCGCCATCGACAAGCCCTTCGTCGACTGGAGCGGTAACTGCGGCAACCTGTCGGCGGCGGTCGGTTCGTTCGCCATCAGCAATGGCCTGGTGGATGCCAGCCGCATTCCGCACAACGGTGTGGCGGTGGTGCGCGTGTGGCAGGCCAACATCGGCAAGACCATCATCGCCCATGTGCCGATCACCAATGGCGAGGTGCAGGAAACCGGTGATTTCGAACTCGATGGCGTGACCTTTCCGGCCGCTGAAGTGCAGCTCGAATTCATGGATCCGGCGGCGGAAGAAGAGGGTGGCGGTGGCTCGATGTTCCCCACCGGCAATCTGGTGGACGACCTTGAAGTGCCAGGTGTCGGCACGCTCAAGGCTACCCTGATCAACGCTGGCATCCCGACCATATTCATCAACGCCGAAGACATCGGCTACACCGGCACCGAGCTGCAGGGCGCGATCAACAGTGACCTGGAGGCTTTGGCAATGTTCGAAACCATCCGCGCTTACGGTGCGCTGCGCATGGGGTTGATTCAGCACCTGGATGAAGCCGCCAAGCGCCAGCACACACCGAAGGTCGCGTTCGTTGCCCCACCTGCGGATTACATTGCATCCAGCGGCAAGAAGATCGCAGCCACCGACATCGACCTGCTGGTGCGCGCGTTGTCCATGGGCAAGCTGCACCACGCCATGATGGGCACGGCGGCGGTAGCCATCGGCACGGCGGCGGCGATTTCCGGCACGCTGGTCAATCTGGCGGCGGGCGGTATCGAACGCAACGCCGTGCGCTTCGGCCATCCGTCCGGCACCTTGCGCGTGGGCGCCGAGGCCGCAAAGGTCAACGGTGAGTGGACGGTGAAAAAAGCCATCATGAGCCGCAGTGCGCGGGTGTTGATGGAAGGTTATGTCCGGGTGCCGGGGGATTGTTTCTAACCTCAATCCAGGCATACACAAATCCCTGTGGGAGCGCCGCTCCCATAGGTGATGCATTTCCAAAACAAGAGTGTTGTACCGACTGAGACTACCCTGAACCGAGGTCCCATCAACGAACCACTTCAAGAGTGAATCGAACATGAGCGCCAACGTCGACCTGAACACCCGCCCCGACTACGACACGGTCCTGCAGGACATCGCCGACTACGTCCTCAATTTCAACATCCAGTCGCCCGAGGCGCTTGATACTGCCCGCAATTGCCTGATGGACACCCTCGGCTGCGGCTTGCTGGCGCTGCGTTTCCCCGAATGCACCAAACACCTGGGCCCCATCGTCGAAGGCACTGTCGTTCCTTTCGGCGCCCGCGTGCCTGGCACCAGCTATCGTCTCGACCCGGTCAAGGCCGCTTGGGACATCGGTTGCATCGTGCGCTGGCTCGATTACAACGACACCTGGCTCGCCGCCGAATGGGGCCATCCGTCCGATAACCTCGGCGGCATTCTCGCGGTGGCCGACCACCTGTCGCAAAAGCGCCTGGCCAATGGCGACGCCCCGTTGACCATTCGCGCCGTGCTGGAAGCCATGATCATGGCGCACGAGATTCAAGGCGTGATCGCCCTGGAAAATTCGTTCAACCGCGTCGGTCTCGATCACGTGATTCTGGTGAAAGTCGCCTCGACCGCCGTCACTGCCAAACTCATGGGCGCCAATCGCGAGCAACTGCTGTCGGCGTTGTCCCATGCCTTTGCCGACGGCCAGGCGCTGCGCACTTACCGGCATGCGCCGAACGCCGGGTCGCGTAAATCCTGGGCGGCAGGGGATGCGACCAGTCGGGGCGTGCGTCTGGCGGACATTGCGATGCGCGGTGAGATGGGCATCCCCGGCGTACTGACCGCCAAACAATGGGGGTTCTACGACGTGCTGTTCAGCCACACCAACAACGACCTGGGGCTCAAGCCTGAAGGCAAACGCGCTTTCAGTTTTTCCCGGCCGTTCGGCAGCTACGTGATGGAAAACGTGCTGTTCAAGATCAGCTTTCCCGCCGAGTTCCACGCGCAAACGGCCTGCGAGGCCGCCGTCACCCTGCATCCATTGGTCAGGAATCGCCTGCACGAAATCGACAAAATTGTCATCACCACCCACGAGTCAGCGATTCGCATCATCTCCAAGGTCGGCCCGCTGGCCAACGCCGCGGACCGCGATCACTGCCTCCAGTACATGACCGCCGTACCCTTGGTGTTCGGCAATCTGGTGGCGGAGCAATATGAGGATGACTTCCACGCTGTGCATCCGATCATTGATGTGCTGCGCGACAAAATGGTCGTCGTCGAAGACCCGCGCTTCACCTGCGAATACCTGGAGCCGGACAAACGCTCCATCGCCAATGCACTGCAGGTGTTCTTCAAGGACGGTTCCAGCACCGAAAACGTGGTGGTGGAGTACCCGATTGGTCATCGCCGGCGCCGTGCGGATGGCATTCCGTTGCTGGAAGACAAGTTCAAGGCCAACCTGGCGACGCGCTTCACGGCTCTGCGAAGTGCCGAGATCTTTGCGCTGTGCAAGGATCAGGCAGCGCTTGAGGCAACGCCGGTTAACCGGTTTGTGGAGTTGTTTGTTATSTGAGCCGGGTGTACACGGAACTCCGTAGGAGCTGCCGCAGGCTGCGATCTTTTGATCTTGCTTTAAAAGCCAAGTCAAAAGATCGCAGCCTGCGGCAGCTCCTACTTAAAGCGCCGCTCCACACCTTTCTCCACCAGAATCTTCGCCGAAATCTCTTCCACCGAGAAATGCGTGGAGTTGATGTGGGGAATGTTCTCGCGTCGGAACAGATTCTCCACCTCGCGCACTTCGAATTCGCACTGTGCGTAGCTCGAATAGCGGCTATTGGGCTTGCGCTCGTTGCGGATCGCGGTGAGGCGGTCCGGGTCGATGGTCAGGCCGAACAGCTTGTGCTGATGGGCGCGCAGGGCGGTCGGCAGTTGCAGGCGCTCCATGTCGTCTTCGGTCAGCGGATAGTTGGCTGCGCGGATGCCGAATTGCATGGCCATGTACAAACACGTCGGTGTTTTGCCGCATCGCGACACGCCTACTAGTATCAGGTCAGCTTTGTCGTAATAGTGCGTACGGGCGCCATCGTCATTGTCGAGGGCGAAGTTCACCGCCTCGATGCGCTCCATGTAATTGGAGTTATGGCCGATGGAGTGGGATTTGCCGACGGTGTAGGAAGAATGCTCGGTCAGCTCCTGTTCAAGGGGCGCCAGGAAGGTCGAGAAAATGTCGATCATGAAACCATTCGACGTTGCGAGAATCTCACGAATGTCCTGATTGACAATGGTGTCGAAAATAATCGGACGAAAACCATCGTTTTCGGCGGCTTTGTTGATTTGTTGTACCATTGCCCGCGCTTTATCAGCGTTGTCGATGTACGGTCGTATGATTTTGCTGAAGGTAATGTTTTCGAACTGCGCCAGCAGGCTTTGGCCGAGGGTTTCGGCGGTAATGCCGGTGCCATCGGAGATAAAGAAAGCAGATCGTTTCATTTGCACCTTGGGCCTTAAGCTAGTGACGATTCTTGGATATAGTAGACGCGATTTGTCGGCCGCCAATGGCCCGCATTCTCACTTATTTTCCAGGTCCAGGCCATACAGCCGGCAAAGGCTCCCCCGAGTCGCCGGCTTCTGAGCTTTTCCAACACAGTTAGTGGAGAGATCACCTTGGTAGAGTACGTAGTTTCCCTCGATAAGCTCGGCGTCCATGATGTAGAGCATGTGGGGGGCAAGAACGCATCCCTGGGCGAGATGATCAGTAACCTTGCAGGTGCCGGTGTATCGGTGCCCGGTGGCTTTGCCACGACAGCTCAGGCTTATCGTGATTTTCTGGAACTGAGCGGTTTGAACGATCAGATCCATGCCGCCCTCGACGCCCTGGACGTCGATGATGTAAACGCCCTGGCCAAGACCGGCGCCCAGATCCGTCAATGGATCATGGAAGCCGAGTTCCCCGAGAAGCTCAACGCCGAGATCCGTACCGCGTTCGCCACGCTGTCGGCCGGCAACCCTGACATGGCCGTGGCCGTGCGCTCTTCCGCTACCGCCGAAGACCTGCCGGACGCTTCCTTCGCCGGTCAGCAGGAAACCTTCCTGAACATCCGTGGTGTCGAGAACGTCATTCGTGCCGCCAAAGAGGTGTTCGCCTCGCTGTTCAACGACCGCGCTATTTCCTACCGCGTCCACCAGGGCTTCGACCACAAGCTGGTGGCCCTGTCGGCCGGCGTGCAGCGCATGGTCCGCTCCGAAACCGGCACCGCCGGCGTGATGTTCACCCTCGATACCGAATCGGGCTTCCGTGACGTGGTGTTCATCACCGGCGCCTACGGCCTGGGTGAAACCGTCGTACAAGGCGCGGTGAACCCGGATGAGTTCTACGTCCACAAAGGCACGCTGGAAGCCGGTCGCCCGGCCATCCTGCGCCGCAACCTGGGCAGCAAAGCCATCAAGATGATCTACGGCGACGAAGCCCGCGCCGGTAAATCGGTCAAGACCATCGACGTGGACAAGGCCGATCGCGCACGTTTCTGCCTGACCGACGCCGAAGTCAGCGAGTTGGCCAAACAAGCGATGATCATCGAGAAGCATTACCAGTGCCCGATGGACATCGAATGGGCCAAAGACGGCGACGACGGCAAGCTCTACATCGTGCAGGCTCGTCCGGAAACCGTGAAGAGCCGTACCCAGGCCAACGTCATGGAACGTTACCTGTTGAAAGAAACCGGCACCGTGCTGGTGGAAGGTCGTGCCATCGGCCAGCGCATCGGCGCCGGCAAGGTGCGGATCATCAAGGACGTGTCCGAGATGGACAAAGTCCAGCCGGGCGACGTTCTGGTTTCCGACATGACCGACCCGGACTGGGAACCGGTCATGAAGCGCGCCAGCGCCATCGTCACCAACCGTGGCGGCCGTACCTGCCACGCGGCGATCATCGCTCGCGAGCTGGGCATCCCGGCCGTGGTCGGTTGCGGCAACGCCACCCAGCTGTTGAAAGACGGCCAGGGCGTGACCGTTTCCTGCGCTGAAGGCGACACCGGTTACATCTTCGAAGGCGAACTGGGCTTCGACATCAAGAAAAACTCCGTGGATGCCATGCCGGAGCTGCCGTTCAAGATCATGATGAACGTCGGCAACCCGGACCGCGCCTTCGACTTCGCGCAACTGCCGAACGCCGGTGTGGGCCTGGCCCGTCTGGAATTCATCATCAACCGCATGATCGGCGTGCACCCCAAGGCGCTGTTGAACTACGGCGGCCTGCCGCAGGAAATCAAGGACAGCGTCGACAAGCGCATTGCCGGTTACAACGACCCGGTCGGCTTCTATGTCGACAAACTGGTCGAAGGCATCAGCACCCTGGCGGCAGCGTTCTGGCCGAAAAAGGTCATCGTGCGTCTGTCGGACTTCAAGTCCAACGAATACGCGAACCTGATCGGCGGCAAACTCTACGAGCCGGAAGAAGAAAACCCGATGCTGGGCTTCCGTGGCGCTTCGCGTTACATCAGCGAATCGTTCCGTGACTGCTTCGAACTCGAATGCCGCGCCCTCAAGCGCGTGCGTAACGAGATGGGCCTGACCAACGTTGAAATCATGGTGCCGTTCGTTCGTACCCTGGGCGAAGCGAGTCAAGTGGTCGATCTGCTGGCTGAAAACGGTCTGGCCCGTGGCGACAACGGTCTGCGCGTGATCATGATGTGCGAACTGCCGTCCAACGCGATCCTGGCTGAAGAGTTCCTCGAGTTCTTCGACGGCTTCTCCATTGGTTCCAACGACCTGACCCAACTCACCCTGGGCCTGGATCGTGACTCCGGGATCATTGCTCACCTGTTCGACGAGCGAAATCCTGCGGTCAAGAAACTGCTGGGTAACGCCATTGCCGCGTGCAACAAGGCGGGCAAGTACATCGGCATCTGCGGTCAGGGCCCTTCGGACCACCCGGACCTGGCCAAGTGGCTGATGGAGCAGGGCATCGAAAGCGTTTCGCTGAACCCCGATTCCGTACTGGAAACCTGGTTCTTCCTGGCTGAAGGTCAGGCTTCGGCCTGATGGTGTGAGTGAAAGGGCCGATCTGTGATCGGCCCTTTCAGAGATTCTGTGTCCTATCTCGGCAATGCGTTCAATTTTGACGTGTGGATTTTGCTGGCAGGCAAGGCGCCGTGACGAGTCATAGCTTGCTATGGGGAGGAACGGCAACGCAGCATGCCAGCAAAAGACGCTGTCAAAATTGAACAGTTATTGCCGAGATAGGACTCGTGGGCGGGCTCCTCTGGATGCCGCCCTTTTTTGTGCAAGAGCATATGCAAAGTAGCAGCAACCTATTTCCTGTCGCCCTGATCAGCGCCGAGCGGCGCGGCGATCTGAGCGAAGACGTCTATCGTTTGAAACCCGGCAACAGCCCCGACGGCACCGTCGAACTGGCTGTGACGCGCCTGGGCATGGCCGATGAGCCGGCGGTGCGTGGCGTGCCGGTGATTCTGCTGCACGGCAGCTTTTCCAATCGGCGGTTCTGGTTCTCTCCCAAAGGTTTGGGCCTGGGCGCTTACCTGACGCGTCTGGGATTCGATGTGTGGATTCCGGAAATGCGCGGTCACGGCCTGTCTCAGCGCAACCAGAACTATCGCCAGAACAGCGTCGCCGACTATGCGCGTTACGATTTGCCGGCCATTGGCGCGTTCGTGCGCGAGCAAAGCGGCCAGATCCCGCACTGGATCGGTCATTCGTTGGGCGGCATTACCCTAGCCGCGGCGTTGGGCGGCCAGTACCTGGGCGAGCCCGCCGTGGCTTCCGCGGCGTTTTTCGGCACGCAGGTCAGCCGTACTTACTGGCCGTTGAAGTTTCCACCGGTGGAATGGAGCGGGCGCTTCATTCTCAAGCGTTTTGCCCAACTGTCGGGCTCACGGCTCAAGCGCGGCCCGGAGGACGAGCCGATTGGCCTGGCCCTGGAAAGCATGCGCTGGTACGGGCTGTTCGGTCGTTTCGGCGATGCCGACAAAGACTGGTGGGCGGGTTTGGCTGAGGTGCAATTGCCGGTGCTGGCCGTGAGTGCCGCGGGCGATCATCAGGACCCGACCTGGGCTTGCCATAAGCTGTTCGATCAAGTCGGCTCCGAGCACAAGCAGTTCATCACCCTTGGCCGCGAGCAAGGCTTTGGCGATAATTTCGGTCACGTGGAAATGCTGGTCAGCAAGGCTGCGCAGGCTGAAGTCTGGCCGTTGGTGGCTCGCTGGCTGGCGGATCAACAGACGCCTTTACTGGGTGAAAAGCCGGATTTGGCCGCAGCGATTTGAGCCTGATGCTCTAACAAGGGCATTTCTCTCTGGTCGGCTTGCGGCTAATATGTGACGCATTGAGTGGTTCTGGTCACTTTGAGTGACTGATGCGGTCGCTGTGTTCGTGCGAGCGGAGCGATTTGCAACCGTCCAGCCTTGGCCCGAGTATGCTGCATACTCGATTGTCTTCCTTGTTGCAGGAGTTTCTCGATGAACCATTACCTTACGCCTGACCTGTGCGACGCCTATCCGGAGCTGGTGCAGGTGCTGGAACCGATGTTCAGCAATTTCGGCGGCCGTGATTCTTTCGGCGGCGAAATCGTGACCATCAAATGTTTCGAAGATAACTCGCGGGTCAAGGAGCAAGTCGAGCTCAAGGGCAACGGCAAGGTGCTGGTGGTCGACGGTGGCGGTTCCCTGCGCCGCGCGCTGTTGGGCGACATGCTGGCCGAGAAAGCCGCGAACAACGGTTGGGAAGGGCTGGTGATCTACGGTTGCATCCGCGACGTCGACGTCATCGCACAAACCGATCTGGGGGTTCAGGCCCTGGCCAGTCACCCGATGAAAACCGACAGGCGCGGTGTTGGCGATCTCAACGTTGCCGTGACCTTCGCGGGCGTGACCTTTCACCCGGGCCACTACGTTTATGCGGATAACAACGGCGTGATCATCTCGCCAAGCCCGCTGAAAATGCCTGAATAAGCGCTGCCGGCTTTTTGTTTCAAGAATAGGGGTGAGGATGTTCGAGGAAGAAAACGCGCAGTGGGGGCTGGTGCATGCCCTGGTGCTGGACGGTAAAGGCGGTGCGCGTTCGATAGCCCGGACTGAACTCGATGACTTGCAGCTGCAGGCCCATGAAAGCCTGTGGCTGCACTGGGATCGCAGTCACCCGCAAACCCAGACCTGGCTGCGCAAATCCAGCGGGCTGAGTGAATTTAGTTGCGACTTGTTGCTGGAAGAGAACACCCGACCGCGTCTTTTGCCGCTGCCGGACTCTGAACTGCTGCTGTTTCTGCGCGGGGTCAACCTGAACCCGGGCGCGGAGCCGGAAGACATGGTCTCGGTGCGGATCTTCGGTTCGGCCCAGCGGGTGATTTCCCTGCGTTTGCGGCCGTTGCGCGCCACCGAAGAGTTGTTGGTGCAACTGGCCGACGGCAAAGGGCCGAGATCCGCTTCCGAGCTGATCCTGTATATGGCGCAATACCTCACCCATAAAGTGCAGAATCTGGTCAGCGACCTCTCGGAAGTTGTCGATGAGGAAGAAGAAAAGCTGGATGCCGACGAACGGTATACACCTGAGCATGGGGCTGTTTTGCAGATCCGCCGCAGGGCCGCTGGACTGAAGCGTTTTCTGGCGCCGCAGCGGGATATTTTCGGTCAGCTGACGCGGATAAAACTGCCGTGGTTCTGCGAAGACGATGGCGATTACTGGAACGAATTGAACAACAGCCTGACCCGTTACCTCGAGGAGCTGGAATTGACCCGGGAGCGCGTGGGGCTGGTCCTGGACGCTGAAGACCGGCGTTTGAGCGTGCGCATGAACCGCACGATGTACCGCTTCGGGATCATCACCGGGATCTTTTTGCCGATGAGTTTTCTGACCGGTCTTTTGGGCATCAACGTCGGCGGTATTCCGTTCTCTGCCAGCCCCTACGGCTTCCTGATCGCCTGCCTGTCGATGATCTTGGTGGCGCTGGGGCAGTGGTGGTTATTCCGACGTTTGCGCTGGGTCTGACGATGAGCCATGTGACCCGAGCAAATTTGACCGCGTCTTTCACAGATATCACGAGAGGTGCGTATGCACGATCCGTTTGAACAGTCTTTGCGTGACATGCTCAAAGCTTCGCCGTCCAGTCGTGACGACGATGCCTGCCTGGGTCGCGTGCTCAAAACCGCCAACCGCCAGGTCGGTGCCGGCGATCTGTTCAGCCTGCTGGGCCGTTGGCTGCCCGCGCTGATGATCGCCCTGAATAACGGATCGGCCCATGTCGCGCCGGTTTCTCGTCTGCGTAAACCTACCGCTCGCACTGCTGATAAGGCTGATTGAATATGGAACTTGATCTCTGGACTCAGAGCCTCGTCACTGCAATGACTGCGTTGTGGACCAAAGTTGCGAACTTCATTCCGAACCTGTTCGGCGCACTGGTTGTGCTGCTGCTGGGTTTTGTCGTGGCCAAGCTGCTGGACACGCTGCTCTCAAAATTGCTCGCCAAATTGGGTCTCGATCGCTTGATGGGCGGCACCGGACTGACCAAATTGCTGTCCCGCGCCGGCCTCCAGGTGCCTATTTCGACGCTGATCGGCAAAATTGTTTACTGGTTCGTCCTGCTGATTTTTCTCGTTTCTGCCGCAGAATCCCTTGGACTTGAACGAGTTTCGGCTACGCTGGACATGCTGGCGCTGTATGTTCCGAAAGTATTCGGCGCGGCGCTGGTGCTGCTGGTGGGTGTCTTGCTGGCGCAACTGGCCAATGGGCTGGTGCGTGGCGCGGCAGAAGGCGTAGGGCTGGATTACGCTGCGGGACTGGGGCGGATTGCCCAGGGCCTGGTGATCATCATCAGTATTTCGGTTGCGATCAGCCAGTTGGAGGTCAAGACAGACCTGCTCAACCACGTGATTGTGATCGTCTTGATTACCGTTGGTCTGGCGGTTGCGCTGGCCATGGGGTTGGGAAGCCGGGAAATTGCCGGTCAGATTCTTGCGGGAATCTATGTGCGTGAGTTGTATCAGGTTGGGCAACAAGTGCGTGTTGGCGAGGTCGAAGGGCAGATCGAAGAGATCGGCACGGTGAAAACCACGGTGCTGACCGACGAGGGTGAGCTAGTCTCTCTCTCGAATCGGATTCTCCTGGAGCAGCATGTGAGTAGCCGCTAACCCGGCAAATCCTGCTAATGTATGCCGCCGCAAAATGCCCTGAGGGGTTGCGGCGGACATTGACCTGACTGTCGGCCCGACTTGTTTTGAATAAAGCTCAATCGCTCTCCACGCGCTACGACCCCCGCGAGCTCTCTGATGAGGAGTTGGTCGCGCGCTCGCATACCGAGCTGTTTCACGTAACGCGCGCCTATGAAGAACTGATGCGGCGTTACCAGCGAACATTATTTAACGTTTGTGCACGATATCTGGGGAACGATCGTGACGCAGATGATGTCTGTCAGGAAGTGATGTTGAAGGTGCTGTACGGCCTGAAGAACTTCGAGGGGAAATCGAAGTTCAAAACGTGGCTCTACAGCATCACGTACAACGAATGCATCACGCAGTATCGGAAAGAACGGCGAAAGCGTCGCTTGATGGACGCTTTGAGTCTGGACCCCCTCGAGGAAGCGTCTGAAGAAAAGGCGCCGAAACCCGAGGAAAAGGGTGGACTTGATCGCTGGCTGGTGTATGTGAACCCGATTGACCGTGAAATTCTGGTGCTACGTTTTGTCGCAGAGCTGGAGTTTCAGGAGATCGCAGACATCATGCACATGGGTTTGAGTGCGACAAAAATGCGGTACAAACGCGCTCTGGACAAATTGCGTGAGAAATTTGCAGGCATTGCCGAAACTTAGTTTGGCGCAAATATCTCTTACGTGTAGGCAAGTTCTGATAGACTTGCCGCCGAGTTGTCCCCCGGTTTGCGGGACTGCTTCACAATCACCAGATGGGGATTTAACGGATGAAACTGAAAAACACCTTGGGCTTTGCCATTGGTTCTCTTATTGCCGCTACTTCGTTCGGCGCGCTGGCACAAGGCCAAGGCGCAGTTGAAATCGAAGGCTTCGCCAAGAAAGAACAGTACGACAGCGATCGTAACTTCAAGAACAACGGCAACCTGTTCGGCGGCTCGGTTGGTTACTTCCTGACCGACGACGTAGAACTGCGTCTGGCCTACGACGAAGTGCACAACGTACGTGCAGATGATGGTCGCAACGTAAAGGGCGCTGATACCGCTCTGGACGCTCTGTACCACTTCAACAACCCAGGCGACATGATCCGTCCATACGTTTCTGCCGGTTTCTCGGACCAGAGCATTGGCCAGAACGGTTCGGGTCGTAACCGCTCCACTTTCGCCAACGTTGGCGGCGGTGCCAAGCTGTACTTCACCGAGAACTTCTACGCCCGTGCCGGCGTTGAAGCTCAGTACAACATCGACCAGGGCGACACCGAGTGGGCTCCTAGCGTCGGTATCGGTGTGAACTTCGGTGGCGGCTCCAAGCCTGCTGCTGCTCCAGTTCCAGCACCGGCTGAAGTTTGCTCCGACAGCGACAACGATGGCGTTTGCGACAACGTTGACAAGTGCCCAGACACCCCAGCCAACGTAACTGTTGACGCTGATGGCTGCCCGGCAGTTGCTGAAGTTGTTCGTGTTGAGCTGGACGTGAAATTCGACTTCAACAAGTCGGTAGTCAAGCCTAACAGCTACGGCGACATCAAGAACCTGGCTGACTTCATGAAGCAGTACCCATCCACCACTACTGTTGTTGAAGGTCACACTGACTCCGTCGGTCCTGACGCTTACAACCAGAAACTGTCCGAGCGTCGTGCAAACGCCGTTAAGCAAGTTCTGACCAACCAGTACGGTGTTCAGTCGTCCCGCGTTCAGTCTGTTGGCTACGGCGAATCCCGCCCAGTTGCTGACAACGCTACTGAAGCTGGCCGTGCTGTAAACCGTCGCGTAGAAGCGAAGGTTGAAGCTAACGCTAAGTAATTAGCTCGCAGCTCAAGAAAAGCCCGGCTTAGGCCGGGCTTTTCTTTGTCTGCGATTTGGGTTTCAGAGTTGATTTTGCGCTGCTGCCAAAAGCTCGCAGCCTTCGGCGGCTCCTACAGGACCGCGCCGATGCATCGCTCCACGGTAGGAGCTGCCGCAGGCTGCGATCTTTTGATCTCATCGCAGGCCGCCACAGCACCGATCACCAGGATCGCCGGGCTTTTCAACTGGAAGCTGAGGGCATCGTCTTCCATCGCTGTCAGGTCGCTCCGGCATTCCCGTTGGTGCGGCAGCGAAGCATTTTCGATCATCGCCACGGGTGTATTGGCTGCCATTCCACCGGCCAGCAGTTGCTCGCGGATTTCACTGAGTTTCGCCACGCCCATATAGACCACCAACGTGGTGCCGCCTTGAGCCAGGGCCTGCCAGTTCAGGCTACTGTCATCCTGAGTGTGGGCCGTGACCAGTGTCACGCCACGGGCGACTCCCCGCAGCGTCAGGGGAATATCACATTGGGTCGCGCCGGCAAGGCCAGCGGTAATGCCATTGACCAGCTCAACCTCGACGCCACGCTCACGCAACCACTGCGCCTCTTCACCGCCGCGTCCGAAAATGCACGGATCGCCACCCTTGAGCCGCACCACGCATTTGCCGTGGCGGGTATAACGCAGCATCAGGCGATGAATGAAGGCTTGAGGCGTGGAGCGACAGCCGCCGCGCTTGCCCACAGGGATAATCCGCGCATTCGGGCAATGCTCCAACACCGCAGGATTGACCAGATCGTCGATCAACACCACGTCCGCTTCGCGCAACGCGCGAACCGCCTTGAGGGTCAGCAATTCCGGATCGCCGGGACCCGCACCCACCAGCCAGACTTTTGCGCTCATAGTGTTTTCCTCACGAGGTGACGGCGACTGGCTGCGCAGCGGCGGCCAGTAAACGCTTGATTTCCGGGACGCAGGAACCGCATTGCGTACCGCAGCCCAATTCTTGTTTCAAACCCTGCAAGTCCAGGCCTCGGCTGATGCCGGCGCAGACTGCGTTCTGGCTGACGTTCATGCAGTTGCACAGGGTCTTGCTGCCGGATGCCGGGGCGCCAGCGTTGCCTGGTGGCGCACTCAACGGTGCCAGCAGCCAACGGCGCAGCTGTTCGTCGGCGCGACCTTCGAGCCACAGGCTTTGCAGCCAGTGCTGGGCGAGCGTTTCACCGGCCAGGCGAATCGCGGTGATCCGGCCGTTCTCGATACGTACCCGTTTACCGATCGAACGCCGGGGATCGTCGTAGGCCAATACCGGGCCGTCGTTGAGCCCCAGGCACTGATCGATATCACGCAACAACTGCGGCTCTGGCGCGGTGGTGCTGGCGGCGCGTATCAGCAGCGCAGGGCGCTCACGGCCAGCCAGGCTGAGGCTGGCGTAGGAAAACGCCTCGCAGAGTGGTCGCAACGTCTCCAGATGCTGTTGAACATCGCCTTCGATCAGGGCGAAAAGCTGCCAGGGCAAATTCACAGGCTCGAGTCGCACGCCGCTGTGTTTGAGTTCCGGTTGCTTCGACAACGGATCGAAGGCGGGAAGGGTGAGGGTATTCACACCGCCCTTGAGAAAACGGTCGCCCCAATGCATCGGCAGGAAAGCCTGGCCCGGACGTACGCTGTCGTCGCTGCTGACCGGCAGGATCACCGCGCCCCGGCGACTTTTCAGATTGATCAGGTCGCCAGGTTGCAGGCGATGCCGACGCAGTTCATCCGGGTGCAGGCTCAACACGGCTTCGCTGACATGGCCGAACAGCTGCGCGGCGGTGCCGGTGCGGCTCATGCCGTGCCATTGATCGCGCAGGCGGCCGGTGATCAAGGTCAGCGGGAAGCGGGCATCGCGTTGTTCCTTGGCGGCGCGATAGGGGTCGGCCACGAACTGCGCACGCCCGTTGGCGGTCGGGAAAACCCCGTCGAGGTACAACCGCGCCGTGCCCTCGCGGGCTCCGGCGGGGAAGGGCCATTGCTGCGGTCCGAGCTGGTCGATCAACTCATGACTGATCCCTGACAGGTCGAGGTCGCGGCCGCGAGTCAGTTGTTTGTATTCGTCGAAGACCTGTGCCGGGGTTTCAAAGGTAAACAGGCTGGAGGCTCCAGGACGCAGATGTTTTTCCAGGCGCTGTGCGAAATCCACGGTGATTGCCCAGTCGGGCCGTGCTTCACCGGGTGCGCCGATGGCTCGGCGGACGTGGGAAATGCGCCGCTCGGAGTTGGTAACCGTGCCGTCCTTTTCACCCCAACTGGCAGCGGGCAGCAGCAGGTCGGCGAACGCGGCGGTTTCGGTGGTGCGGAAGGCTTCCTGCAGCACCACGAACGGGCAGGCTTGCAGTGCCTCGCGCACAGCGGTCTGGTCCGGCATTGACTGGGCAGGGTTGGTGCAGGCGATCCACAGGGCTTTGATCTTGCCGCTGCGCATCTGCTCGAACAGTTCGATGGCGGTTAGCCCGGTGTTTTCGGGCAGTTGATCGACGCCCCAGTAGGCGGCCACTTGCGCGCGGTGTTCGGCGTTGGCCGCTTCACGATGGCCTGGCAGCAGGTTCGACAAACTGCCGGTTTCCCGACCGCCCATGGCATTAGGCTGACCGGTCAGCGAGAAAGGTCCTGCACCGGGCCGGCCGATTTGCCCGGTGGCCAGGTGCAGGTTGATCAGCGCGCTGTTCTTCGCGCTGCCGGCGGTGGACTGATTGAGCCCCATGCACCACAGCGACAGGAAGCTCGGTGAAGTGCCGACCCATTGCGCGCATTGCTGCAGTTGCTCGACGCTGATGCCACAGAGTTGCGAAACCATTGTCGGGGTGTAATCGCGCACCAGGTTTTTCAGCTCTGCCAGGCCTTCGGTATGGGCCTTGATGAAGTCGCGGTCGATCCAGTCTTCCCACAGCAGCAAGTGCAAAATCCCATGGAACAAGGCGACATCGGTACCGGGCAGAATCGCCAGGTGCAGGTCAGCCAGATCGCAGGTGTCGGTGCGCCGTGGGTCGATGACGATGACTTTCATCTGCGGACGGCGGGATTTGGCTTCTTCCAGGCGACGAAACAGGATCGGGTGGGCGTAGGCCATGTTACTGCCGACGATCATCACGCAGTCGCTCAGTTCCAGGTCTTCGTAGTTGCAGGGCGGAGCATCGGCGCCGAGGCTGCGCTTGTAGCCGACCACCGCTGAAGACATGCACAGCCGTGAATTGCTGTCGATGTTGTTGGTGCCCACCAGCGCCCGCGCCAGTTTGTTGAAGGCGTAGTAATCCTCGGT
This sequence comes from Pseudomonas sp. P1_A1, assembly GCF_056406935.1. NCBI lineage: Bacteria > Pseudomonadati > Pseudomonadota > Gammaproteobacteria > Pseudomonadales > Pseudomonadaceae > Pseudomonas > Pseudomonas sp. P1_A1. Next base: position 110,354 of record NZ_JBFTZE010000015.1, read on the forward strand.
CAGTAATTGCCCGGAGATGTAGAACGCGACGCTGTCCGGGCCGTGTTCGGCGATGGTTTGGGCGAAGACGCTGGCGGCGTGATCGAGGGCGCTGTCCCAATCGGTGCGGCTGCGTGCCAGGCCCTTGCCCAGGCGCAGTTGCGGGTACAAGGCGCGGGCCGTCAGGTCGCCGGTCAGATGCAAGGTCGAACCTTTACTGCACAATTTGCCGAAGTTGGCCGGGTGCGCCGGATCGCCGCTGACGCCGAGAATGCGCTCGCCGTCGTGCTCGATCAGCACGCCGCAGCCGACCCCGCAATAGCAGCAGGTGGAGGCGGTGATTTGACGGTCCATCAGCTTGCTTCCCGCAGGGCCAGCAACACCCGGCCATTCTCGACCCGTGCCGAGTGATGGTGGGCGCAGCCGATATCGGGAGCCTGGGCCTCGCCGGTTTCCAGATCGATCTGCCAGTTGTGCAGCGGGCAGGCGACCCGTTTGCCGTAGATCAAACCCTGGGACAGCGGCCCGCCCTTGTGTGGGCAACGGTCGTCGAGGGCGAAAACCTCATCGTCGCTCGTACGAAAAATCGCGATGTCGCCTTTCGGGCCGGCGATGATTCGCGAGCCGAGGGCATTGATCTCTTCCAGTGCGCAGATATCCAGCCAGTTCATACCGACACCTCCAGGTTCTTCACGGGAATGACCTCGAATTCTTTTTTCAGCAGTGGCTGTTCGAGGCGTTCCTTCCACGGGTCCTGTTCGAACGACAGGGAGAATTGCAGGCGTTCGTTGAGTGCCTTGCGTCGTACCGGGTCTTCCAGCACGGCTTTCTTGATGTGTTCCATGCCAACCCGCTGCAGGTAATGCACGGTGCGCTCGAGGTAGAAGGCTTCTTCACGGTACAGCTGCAGGAAAGCGCCGTTGTATTCGCGCACTTCTTCAGCGGTTTTCAGCTTGACGAAGAATTCTGCGACTTCGGTCTTGATCCCGCCGTTGCCACCGATGTACATCTCCCAGCCGGAATCCACGCCGATAATTCCGACGTCCTTGATCCCCGCTTCCGAGCAGTTGCGTGGGCAACCGGATACAGCCAGTTTCACTTTGTGCGGCGACCACATATTGAACAGGTCATGTTCGAGCTCGATGCCCAGTTGCGTGGAATTCTGGGTGCCGAAGCGGCAGAACTCACTGCCGACACAGGTTTTCACGGTGCGGATGGATTTGCCGTAGGCGTGGCCGGACGGCATGTCCAGGTCTTTCCAGACGCCCGGCAAGTCTTGCTTTTTGATCCCCAGCAAGTCGATGCGTTGGCCGCCGGTGACCTTGACCATCGGCACGTTGTACTTGTCGGCCACGTCGGCGATGCGCCGCAGTTCTGAAGGATTGGTCACACCGCCCCACATCCGCGGGACGACAGAGTAAGTGCCGTCTTTCTGAATGTTGGCGTGGGCGCGTTCGTTGATCAGGCGCGATTGCGGATCGTCCTTGGCTTCGCCGGGCCAGGTGGAAATCAGGTAGTAGTTGAGCGCCGGGCGGCAGGTGGCGCAGCCGTTCGGCGTGCGCCAGTTCAGGTAGCTCATGGTGCCGGCGATGGTCAGCAGATGCTGGTCGCGGATGGCCTGGCGGATTTGCCCGTGGTTGAGGTCGCTGCACCCGCAGATGGCTTTTTCGCTTTTCGGTTTGACGTCTGCCGCACCGCCCACGGTGTTGATCAGGATCTGTTCGACGAGGCCGGCACAAGAGCCGCAGGAGCTGGCGGCCTTGGTGTGTTTCTTCACGTCGTCGACGCTGAACAGCCCGTGTTCCTGAATGGCTTTGACGATGGTGCCTTTGCACACGCCGTTACAGCCGCAGACTTCGGCGGTGTCGGCCATGCTCATGGCTTTGTCCTGGCCTTGATGTCCTACATCGCCTAAAGCATTTTCGCCAAACATCAGGTGATCGCGGATCTCGCCGATGGCATGGTTCTCACGGATCTGCCGGAAATACCAGCCGCCGTCTGCCGTATCGCCGTACAGGCAGGCGCCGACCAGCACGTCATCCTTGATCACCAGTTTTTTGTACACCCCGCCGATCGGGTCGGAGAGGGTGATGGTCTCGGTGCCTTCGCCGCCCATGAAGTCGCCGGCGGAGAACAGGTCGATGCCGGTGACTTTCAATTTGGTCGACGTCACCGAGCCCTTGTAAGTGGCGAAGCCCAGTTGGGCGAGGTGGTTGGCGCACACCTTGGCTTGTTCGAACAGCGGTGCGACCAGGCCGTAGGCGGTGCCGCGGTGGCTGGCGCATTCACCGATGGCGTACACACGAGGGTCGTAGGTTTGCATTGTGTCGTTGACCAGAATCCCGCGGCTGCAAGGGATGCCGGCTTTTTCCGCCAGTTCGGTGTTGGGGCGAATGCCGGCGGCCATTACCACCAGGTCGGCGGGGATGATGTCGCCGTTCTTGAACTGCACCGAGCCGACCCGGCCATTGCCTGCGTCGTGCAGGGCCTGGGTCTGTTCGCACAGGCGGAAATGCAGGCCGCGGGCTTCCAGGGCGGTTTGCAGGAGTTGGCCGCTGGTTTTGTCCAGTTGGCGCTCCAGCAGCCATTCGCCGATGTGCACCACGGTGACGTGCATGCCCCGCAGCATCAGGCCATTGGCGGCTTCAAGGCCCAGCAGGCCGCCACCGATGACCACGGCGTGCTTGTGGGTCTTGGCGGTGTCGATCATCACCTGGGTGTCGGCAATGTCGCGATAGCCGATCACGCCCTGCAAGGTATTGCCGGGGATCGGCAGGATGAACGGGGTCGAGCCGGTGGCAATCAGCAGGCGGTCGTATTCAGCCTCGGTACCGTCTTCGGCGATGACCCGGCGTTTGACCCGGTCGATCTCAACCACTTTGCGGTTGAGCAGCAGCTTGATGTTGTTTTCCAGGTACCAGTCCAGATCGTTGAGCACGATCTCTTCGAATGTCTGTTCGCCAGCCAGTACGGGGGACAGCAGGATGCGGTTGTAGTTGGTATGCGGTTCGGCGCCGAAGACCGTGATGTCGTACAGCTCATTACTCAGCTTGAGCAGTTCTTCCAGGGTACGAACCCCGGCCATGCCGTTGCCGATCATCACCAGTTTTAGTTTTTTCATCAGGTTCTCCGGGGAGCTCGGGCCTGCCTCATCAGGGCATTCAGGCCTTGCTCGACAAAATTTTGCGCAAACAAAAAAAGGCGTCCCGCTAGCTAACTAGCGAGGACGCCTTTGTCCTTGTCCCGTTCTCTCGGGCAGCGCAGCCTTCTACGTTGAAGGCCGGGCTTTATGTCTGTTGGGAAAGGTAATGCAGTGGTTGTGCCAAGTCTCGCAAGGGCCGGATTTATGGGGTCTCACCGTGGGAGTAGAGGGGTGGCGTGCACCGGTTCAAGGCGTAGTGCCCGGTTTTGAAGCAGAAAAAGATCAAAAGATCGCAGGCTTCGCCAGCTCCTGCAGGAGATCGTGGGCACCCGTAGGAGTTGCCGCAGGCTGCGATCTTTTGATCTTTTAACCGTGAAACAGCAAAAACAGCAGCACCAGATTCACCAGCAACGACACCAGCGCCAACGTCCGCCAGACCTTCAACGGCTCGCGCTCCAGCAACGGTCTGGGGCGCACGCTCAAACTGCGTCGCTCCCCTTGTTCCAGCACTAGCAACCATTCTTCGGCCGTTTCAAAGCGTTGATCCGGGGCTACCGCCACCGCGCGCTCCAGACTCTGCGCGATCCATTCCGGCAGGTCGGGCCGATAGCGACTGGCGCTGACCGGCACGCCAAACCGTGGGCGCTGGAACGCTTCGATTTCGCCGTAGGGATAATGCCCGGTGAGCAGGTAATACAAGGTCACGCCGACGGCATACAGATCCTGTTGTGGCGTCGGCGAGTCGCCGCGAAAGGCTTCCGGCGCGATATAGCTGGGCGTTCCAGGCAGGGCGAAGGCTTGATCTTCGGACAGTCCCGGACAGTAGGCGAGGCCGAAATCCAGTAGACGCAACTCGCCGTCGTCCCCCAGCAGCAGGTTCTCCGGTTTGATATCGCGGTGCAAAATCTGCCGTCGATGCAGAATGCCGACAGCCCGCAGCAAGCGTTCGGCCAGGTCCTGCCATTGCGCCAGTGGCAGCGTTGTGACGCGCTCATGCAGCTCCGTCAGGGTCGACCCGGAATATTCACGCATCACGTAGTATAAATGCTGACGCTGACTGGCGGCATGGACTTCAGGGAAGTGCCGACCGGCTACACGCTTGAGAAACCATTCCTCCGACAACAATGCCTGCCCGGCCTGGTGATCGTCACGCAGCGCGCTGGGCAATGTTTTCAGCAGCCAGCGCTGTTGTTGTGCATCGCGTACCCGGTAGAGCAGCGATTGCTGGCTCTGGCCGAGGATCCCTTCGACCTGCCAGCCTTCGAAGGTCTGGCCCGGTTTCAGTGCAGGCGGGAGTGGCCATTGCTGCAGATGAATCAGTGCATCGCCAATGCTGGTTTCGCCAAGGGCATCGACCCGCACCAGCAGGGCGCTGGCATTGTCCTGGCTTCCGGCCAGGTGCGCGGCGCTGACCAGGGTCTGCGCGGCACTGTTGAGGTCAGGTTGATCGCGCAGAATCGCCGCGATGGCGGTGTCGCCCAGCACGGCCCAGATGCCGTCGCTGAGCAGCACGAAACTCTCGTTCAGGCGCAGTTCACCGTCCAGAAAATCCAGCACCAGATGTTGATCCAGCCCCAGAGCCCGCTTGAGCACATGCTGCATGCCCGGCTGGTCCCAGACGTGATCCTCGCTCACCCGTTGCAGCGTGTCGGCGTGCCAGCGATAAACCCGGCAATCGCCGACATGCGCCAAAGTGAAACGCCTGCCGCGCATCACCAGGGCACTGACCGTGGTCAGTAGCGGTTGCCCGCCGCCGTTGGCCTGCAACCAGCGGTTTTGTGCCAGTAGCAGACGATCCAGCGCCTGGGCGACACCCCAGGTTTCCGGTGTGGCGTAATAATCCAGCGCCAAAGCCTGCAAGGTCGAACGGGCCGCGAGACCGCCATCGGCGCATTGGCTGACGCCGTCGGCGATGGCGAACAGGTAACCCTTGCTCGCCGCCAGTGCCGGGGCCGGAGTGACCAGGCGCAGAGCGTCCTGGTTCTCTTCGCGAGGCCCGATGGCGCTGGCTTCGGCAAAACTCAGTTGCAGGCTCATTCAGCCCTCACACGCGAGCCGCGGTGACGGCTGCCGAACCCCAAGTGGTTCTCCAGCGACGTTTCACCCCGTGCAGACCGAACCAGGCGAGTACGCCGAGGCTGGCGAACAACGACAAGGCCATTTGATAGCTGCCGGTACTTTGCTTGATCGCGCCCATGCCGGCCGCCAGTGCGAAGCCACCGATGCCGCCGGCCATGCCGATCAAACCGGTCATCACACCGATCTCCCGACGAAAACGCTGTGGGACCAACTGGAATACGGCACCGTTACCTGCACCTAAACCGAGCATAGTGCAGACGAAAAGCGCCAATGCTGCGTAGGAACTCGGCAGATTGAAACCCACGGTCGCAATGCAGATCGCTGCCACGGTGTACATCGCCAACAGGGTGCGAATCCCGCCGAAGCGATCCGCCAGCGCGCCGCCCAACGGACGCATCAAGCTGCCACCGAACACACACGCCGCGGTGTAGTAGCCGGCAGTGACCGGGCTCAGGCCGTACTGGTCGTTGAAGTAGCCGGGCAGGGCGCTGGCCAGGCCGATGAAGCCGCCGAAGGTCACGCTGTAGAAAAACATGAACCACCAGCTGTCGCGGTCACCCAGGGCCTTGAGGTAGTCGGCCATGGACTTGGCTTTCGGCCGCTCAGGGGCGTTCTTGGCCAGCCAGGCGAAGACGATCAGGGTCAGGATCAACGGGATCAGGGCGAAGCCGAACACGTTGCTCCAGCCATACGCGGCGGCCAGCACCGGGGCGATCAGGGCGGCCAGCACGGTGCCCGAGTTACCGGCCCCGGCGATGCCCATGGCTTTGCCTTGGTGCTGCGGCGGATACCATTGCGAGGCCAGCGGCAGGGCGACGGCGAAAGACGCACCGGCCATGCCGAGGAACAGGCCCAGCAACAGCGCCTGCTCGTAACTGTGGATGCCGACTTTCCAGGCAACGAGCAGGGCGCTGATGACGATTATCTGGCCGATGATCCCGGCGGTTTTTGGCGACAGGCGATCAGCCAGCAGGCCCATCGCAAAGCGCAATACGGCACCGGCCAGAATCGGCGTGGCCACCACCAGCCCCCGCTGTTGGGTGGTCAGGTGCAGGTCAGCGGCGATCTGCACCGCCAGGGGGCCGAGCAGGTACCAGACCATGAAGCTCAGATCGAAATAGAGGAAGGCTGCGAACAGTGTCGGGGTATGGCCGGATTTCCAGAAGCTTGAATTCATCGCGCACCTCAGCTGTCAGGCGTATCAAGAAGGAGTCATGAGCTTGCAGGTGGGGCGCCGCAACGGCCGCACCACCAGCCCCGGTCTCTGGGGCCAAAACGGAAAAACGCCGCTACCCGATCCGCCAGGGGGCGAATGAGGTGAGCGACGTCTTTGTCGTAGGTGGGGCAACCGCCGTTGGTTACCTTGCAGTGATTACTTAGCGAGATTTGTGCCACATTTTTGAAATTGTGGTGAGGTTGCGATTTTTGCGGTTCAACCGAGCAACTCACTCATGGCAATGATCTGCTCCGCCACCTGGATCAGCTTCTGCTGGCGGCTCATGGCCTGGCGGCGCATCAGGGTGTAGGCCTCTTCTTCGTTGCAGTCCTTCATCTTCATCAGCAGCCCCTTGGCCAGCTCGATGCGCTTGCGCTCGGCCAGTTGCTGGTCGCGGGCGTGCAGTTGCGCGCGCAGGGCCTGATCGCTTTCAAAGCGAGCCATGGCCACGTCGAGAATCGGCTGCAAGCGTTGTGCGTGAATGCCTTCGACGATGTAGGCACTGACGCCGGACTTGATCGCCTGGCGCATCACGCCGGGGTCGTGCTCGTCGGTGAACATCACGATTGGCCGTGGTTGGTCGCGGGTAACCAGCACCACTTGTTCCATCACATCGCGGCTCGGTGACTCGGTATCGATCAGGATCACGTCCGGACGCACCGTTTCGACGCGCGCGGGCAGGTCAATGGTCAGGCCGGACTCGTCGATGACCTCGAACCCGGCTTCGGTCAGGGCCGCTTTCAGACGCCCGACTTTTTTCGCGGTGTCATTGATCAGCAGGATACGCAACATATTCGCAGGCTCCTGTCAGCGGCTGGCGAGAAGGGGAGCGCTGTCGCTCATGGCGTGCAGCGTGAAGCTGCGGGCATAGCCGGCCGGGTCCGAGCCGTCCCAGACTTTGCCGTCGATCAGTTGACTGCTGCGCATTTCCTGAGCCTGGGCGGGCACGCCGACACTGGTGGCGGCCTCTCGGTACAAGTCTAGTTGCTGAACCTGGCGGGCCACGCCGAGGTAGTCCGGGTCGTCGCGCAATAAACCCCAGCGACGGAACTGGGTCATGAACCACATGCCGTCGGACAAATACGGCAGATTGACCTCGCCGCCACTGTGGAAACGCATCGCATGCGGGTCTTGCCAGTGATTGCCCAGGCCGTCGGTATAGTCGCCGAGCAAGCGCGGTTCGATGCAATCGAGCGGGGCATCGAGGTATTCGGGAGCGCTTAACAGTTGCGCGGTGCTGCGGCGATTTTCGCGGCTGGCTTCGATGAAGCGGCTGGCCTCGAGGATCGCCATCACCAAGGCCCGGGCGGTATTGGGGTATTGCTCGACGAAGGCGCGGGTGCAGCCGAGGACTTTTTCCGGGTGGTCGGGCCAGATGGTCTGGGTGGTGGCCATAGTGAACCCGAGATTCTGTTGCACCGCACTGGCAGCCCACGGTTCGCCGGCGCAGAACCCGTCGATGCGCCCGGCTTGCAGATGCGCGACCATCTGTGGCGGCGGCACCACCACGCTGTCGACATCCTGCAACGGATGAATGCCCTGGCTCGCCAGCCAGTAATACAGCCACATGGCGTGGGTACCCGTAGGAAATGTCTGAGCGAAGGTCAGTTTTGGGCGACTTTGGTGCACGTGATGGTCCAGTGCTTCAGGACTGGTCACGCCCAGGGCCTGCAAGCCGTGGGAGAGGTTGATGCTCTGGCCGTTCTGGTTCAGGCCCATGAGCACGGCCATGTCGGTGGAGGCTATGCCGCCGATGCCCAGGTGCACGGCGTAAATCAGGCCGTACAGGCTGTGGGCGGCGTCGAGTTCGCCGCTGACCAGTTTGTCCCGCAGGTTGGCCCAGGACGACTGGCGCTTGAGGTTCAGGGTCAGGCCGTAAGGCTGGGCGAAGCCCTGGGTGGCGGCGACCACCACTGAGGCGCAGTCGCTCAGGGCCATGAAGCCAAGGTTGATTTCGGTTTTTTCCGGGGCATCGCTGCCGTTGACCCAGGCCAGTGGGCCGGCTGATGGTTCATTCATCGATTTGCACCTTCCAAAAAAAACGTCGTCCCATGGCCTCTGCGCGAGCAGAGCCGGTGACGACGCCATTGTCCTTCCACTCATTCCGTCGTTGGCATGAGCGCTGATGCCCATGTTGGTGCAAGGCATATGCCATCGCTGGCTGATTTTGTCGTGCGCCTCGCCTGTGGACTCGATGCGCGGCTATAATCGCCGCCTCTCATCGCCACCCGAGTCAAGCCTGCCCATGTACACCCTGGCCCGTCAGCTGCTGTTCAAACTTTCCCCGGAAACCTCCCACGATCTGTCCCTGGACCTGATCGGCGCGGGCGGGCGTTTGGGCCTCAACGGCTTACTGTGCAAGGCACCGGCGAAAATGCCGGTGACGGTCATGGGCCTGGAATTCCCGAACCCGGTGGGTCTGGCGGCCGGTCTGGACAAGAACGGCGCGGCGATCGACGGATTTGCCCAACTGGGTTTCGGTTTCGTCGAAATCGGTACCATTACCCCGCGTCCGCAACCGGGTAATCCGAAACCACGGATTTTCCGCTTGCCGCAAGCCGAGGCAATCATCAACCGCATGGGTTTCAACAACCTCGGCGTCGATCACTTGCTCGCTCGCGTGGCGGCGGCCAAATACAAGGGCGTGCTGGGCATCAATATCGGCAAGAACTTTGATACGCCGGTTGAACGTGCGGTTGACGACTACCTGATCTGCCTGGACAAGGTCTATGCACACGCCAGTTACGTGACGGTCAATGTCAGCTCGCCGAACACACCGGGCCTGCGCAGCCTGCAATTCGGCGATTCGCTCAAGCAATTGCTCGCCGACCTGGCCACGCGCCGGGCGGAATTGGCCCTGCGCCACGGCAAACATGTGCCGCTGGCGATCAAGATCGCGCCGGACATGAGCGATGAAGAAACCGCTCAAGTCGCCCAGGCGTTGATCGAAACCGGGATGGATGCGGTGATCGCCACCAACACCACCCTGAGCCGCGTCGGCGTCGAAGGTCTGGAGCACGGTGATGAGGCGGGCGGGTTGTCCGGCGCACCGGTTCGCGACAAGAGCACCCATACCGTGAAGGTGCTGGCGGCGGAACTGGCCGGTCGTTTGCCGATCATCGCCGTGGGCGGTATCACTGAAGGCAAGCACGCGGCTGAGAAAATCACTGCGGGTGCGAGCCTGGTGCAGATCTATTCGGGCTTTATCTATAAAGGCCCGGCACTGATTCGTGAATCGGTAGATGCCATCGCGGCGCTGCGCTAGCCGACATTTGGTCACACGGTCAATGTAGGGGATCGTGTTCAGCCTGCAAAGCAGGCATAAAAAAGGGCTCCCCGAAGGAGCCCCTGGGCCGAAGCCCGCCGTCCGGATAGGACGTGCGTGGTTAAGTCGTAGCGTAATCAGATTGTCGTGTCGGAGTGTGTGCCCTGTATTAGCCGACGGCGTGAAGTTCGTTGAGTCTGTGGATTCCCGCAGTGCCGGTCATACCGTCCCAATTGTCGCCGCGTCCTTCTCGCCAGCCATTGATCCAGGCTTGGCGTACCGACGGTAGAGTAAAAGGGCAAAGCTCACGGGATTTACCACCAACGCCATATTGATATCCGCGCAAAAATGCTCTTTCCAACGGATCACGCTTAAGTCTTCTCATAGGGTGTTTCCCTCACTTGTTGACTGTATTTATCGCGTCGACCTCAATCGAGGTCAGGCAGAAAAATTCTGCCGTTGGTGGCTCGCTGCCGGCGTCGCGAGCCAAGGTGTTGACGCCGTTGCGACGTCAACCTGAGTTGAGTTCTAACCAATGCGTCACATCGAGGGAATGACCGTTTTGTCATAAGAACGTAACCATAAAGATGGTATGGCCATAAGCAACACGATATTTGTGCCGTGTTGATGGGCCAAAGCCCGGTATGATCGGCCCTTCGCTGGATGCTGGGGGTTGCGCCTTAACGAGAATGACACCCGTTGCCCTTGGGTATTATTCGACGAAGGGTCGACTTATGACATTTTGTTTCATCAACTTTTTTATCTGCCCTGGCATCTAAGCTCTTTTAACCCGAGCAGTCAGGGTGGGACGGCACACCTTCGTGCCACGCGGGCGTTCTGTTAGAAAAACGCCTGATTGAAAACCGGATCGGCAACGCGTTGTCGGTTCACTTAGCTAAAGGCTCTGGAATTACCATGTCCGATCGTTTCGAACTCTTCCTCACTTGCCCCAAAGGCCTTGAAGGTCTGCTCATCGAGGAAGCCGTCGGGCTTGGCCTTGAGGAAGCACGCGAGCACACCTCGGCTGTGCGCGGCATGGCCACCATGGAAACCGCTTATCGCCTGTGCCTGTGGTCGCGTCTGGCGAACCGGGTGCTGTTGGTGCTCAAGCGCTTCCCGATGAAGGACGCCGAAGATCTCTATCACGGCGTGCTGGATATCGATTGGCAAGACCACATGCTCAACGACGGCACCCTGGCCGTCGAATTCAGCGGTCACGGCTCTGGTATCGACAACACGCACTTTGGCGCCTTGAAGGTCAAGGATGCCATCGTCGACAAACTGCGTACCCCGCAAGGCGACCGTCCATCCATCGACAAGCTCAACCCGGACCTGCGCATTCACCTGCGTCTGGACCGTGGCGAAGCCATCCTGTCCCTGGACCTGTCCGGTCACAGCCTGCACCAGCGCGGTTATCGCTTGCAGCAAGGTGCTGCGCCGCTGAAGGAAAACCTCGCGGCAGCGATTCTGATCCGTGCCGGCTGGCCGCGCATTGCCGCCGATGGCGGCGCGCTGGCTGACCCGATGTGCGGTGTCGGCACGTTCCTGGTGGAAGCCGCCATGATCGCCGCCGACATGGCGCCGAATCTGCGTCGCGAGCAGTGGGGCTTCACCGCCTGGCTCGGTCACGTGCCGGCGCTGTGGAAAAAACTCCACGAAGAAGCCACCGAACGCGCCGCGGCCGGCCTGGCCAAGCCACCGCTGTGGATTCGCGGTTACGAAGCCGACCCACGCCTGATTCAACCGGGCCGCAACAACGTCGAACGTGCCGGCCTGAGCGAGTGGATCAAGATTTACCAGGGCGAAGTGGCAACGTTCGAGCCGCGCCCGGACCAGAACCAGAAAGGCCTGGTGATCTGCAACCCTCCGTACGGCGAGCGTCTGGGTGACGAGGCGAGCCTGCTCTACCTCTACCAGAACCTCGGCGAGCGTCTGCGTCAGGCGTGCTTGAACTGGGAGGCGGCGGTGTTCACCGGCGCTCCGGACCTGGGCAAGCGCATGGGCATCCGCAGCCACAAACAGTATTCGTTCTGGAACGGCGCGTTGCCGTGCAAATTGCTGTTGATCAAGGTCACGCCAGACCAGTTCGTCACCGGCGAGCGTCGCACCCCGGAACAGCGTCAGGCCGAGCGTGAACAGGCGGCCTACGATGAAGCACCGAGTGAGCCGCAAGAGCGCAAGTACAACAAGAACGGCAATCCGATCAAACCGGCTCCGGCCCCCGCCCCGGTGATCGAGCAGCCGCGCCTGAGTGAAGGCGGGCAGATGTTCGCCAACCGTCTGCAAAAGAACGTCAAGGCGCTGGGCAAGTGGGTCAAGCGTGAAGGCATCGACTGCTACCGCGTCTACGATGCCGACATGCCGGAATATTCCATGGCCATCGACCTGTATCACGACTGGGTCCACGTTCAGGAATACGCCGCGCCGAAATCCATCGATCCGGAAAAAGCCTCGGCGCGGATGTTCGACGCCCTGGCGGCAATCCCGCAGGCGTTGAACATCGACAAGAGCCGCGTGGTGGTCAAGCGTCGCGAACGTCAGAGCGGCACCAAGCAGTACGAACGCCAGAGCGCCCAGGGCAAGTTCAACGAGGTCAACGAAGGCGGCGTGAAGCTGCTGGTGAACCTCACCGACTACCTCGACACCGGGTTGTTCCTCGACCACCGGCCGATGCGCATGCGGATTCAGAAAGAGGCGGCCGGCAAACGTTTCCTCAACCTGTATTGCTACACCGCGACCGCCAGCGTGCATGCGGCCAAGGGCGGTGCGCGCAGCACCACCAGCGTCGACCTGTCGAAAACCTACCTGGACTGGGCGCGTCGTAACCTGTCGCTGAACGGTTTCTCCGACAAGAACCGCCTGGAACAGGGCGATGTGATGGCCTGGCTCGATGCTTGCCGTGACGAGTACGACCTGATCTTCATCGACCCGCCGACCTTCTCCAACTCCAAGCGCATGGAAGGGATCTTCGATGTGCAGCGTGACCAGGTGCAGTTGATCGACCTGGCCATGGCGCGACTGGCACCGGGCGGGGTGTTGTACTTCTCCAACAACTTCCGCAAGTTCCAGCTCGAGGAAAACCTCACCGAGCGTTATGCCGTTGAAGAAATCACTGCCCAGACCATCGATCCGGATTTCGCCCGTAATGGCAAGATCCACCGTGCCTGGAAGATCACTGCTCGCTGACACTTGAGCCTGATTGGATCCACAGAGCCTTGATTTTTAAAGGCTCTTTGGTTCTTTCAGTGCTGGTCAAATTAGTGGCTAATAGCTATAACTCAACTCATGGCCAATGGGCTTTCCGGCACCTGGCGTTTTGAGTTGCGTTTATGTCGTTGCACGCCGTGCGCCCCAAGATCCTGGGTTTTATCAGCGAAGATGTCTCGGCCTGGCTGGTCGCGCTGCTGGTATTGCTCGTCGGCGGGATTCTCACGGGGTTGCTGGCCTGGGCAACACTCAATCAGTTTCATCAGCAAATGCGGCAACGTTTCCAACTGCTCGCCAGTGAACGCTACAGCCGTATCGTAGAACGTTTCGAAGATCAGGAGCAGCGCCTCGATGGCCTGCGCCGGTTCTTCGCCAATTCCGAGTCGGTGTCCCGCGAGGAATTCGACGGTTACGCCAAACCTCTTTTGCGGCGCACCCAAGCCTATTCCTGGGCACCACGGGTTTCCCGCGCCGAACGCCCCTTGCTTGAACGCTTCGTGCATGACGAAGGCTTCAGCAATTTCACCTTTCGCGAACTCACCGCCGACGGCCAGTTGCAACCGGCCGCGGAACGGGACGAATACGTGCCGGTGCTCTATAGCCAGACCCAAAGCCGACTGCCCACGCCACTGGGTTATGACCTGCTGGCCCAGCCTCTGCGTCGTTCGACCTTGGAGCGCGCCGATCGAACGGGCCGCATGGCCGTGTCGCAACCATTGCATCTGGTGGGCATTGAACCCGCCTATGCGCGGGGTGTGTTGCTGGTGGCGCCGGTCAGCCGTCAGCACCTGCCGGGCAGCACGCCCGCCGGGTATGTGATGGCGGTGATCAGCATGCGCCAGCTGCTGGCGGACGGGCTGCCGGAAGAGAATCTTGATTCTCTTTCGGTGCGCATCCTCGACTTGTCCACCGATGACCAACACGAAGTGCTGTACGAATCGACCAACCCGGCCGGGGCCAGTGACTTGTCCTCCACGCGCTTGCTGCGTCTGGCAGACCACGATTATCAAGTGGATATGCGCCCCAGTGCTGCGTTCCTGCAAGCCAACCATTCCTCGGTGACCAGCCAGGTGGTGCTCGGCGGTTTACTTAGCTTGCTGCTCAGTGTGTTTCTCTATGTGTTGGTCAGCCAGCGGCAACGGGCGCTGAAAATGGTCGAGCAACGGACCGAGGAATTGCACGCCCGTGAACAAGAGCTGCGCGGCACGCATGGCCAGTTGCGCGGTGTGCTGGATGCCGCGACTCAGGTGGCGATCATCGCCACCGACCTGCGCGGGATCGTCAGCACTTTCAACGCCGGTGCCGAGCACATGCTCGGTTACTCCAGTGCGCAGGCCGTGGGCCACATGACCCTGGAAAACCTGCACCTGCCCCGGGAGCTCGAGGCGCGGTCGGTGGAGTTGAGCGCGCGCTATGGCAAGCCGATTCCGACCTGTCAGGCAATGTTGGTCGAAGGCGGGGAAGAGGGCGGTCACGAAGCCCGGGAGTGGACGCTGGTGCGCCGCGACGGCAGCCATTTGACGGTGAACATGCTGGCGACTCCGGTCCTCGACGAACAAGGCTTGTGGGTCGGGTACTTGGCGATTTGTATCGACATCACCGAGCGCAAGCGCGTCCACGAGGCTCTGGCGGCGCGGGATCTGTTGTTGAAGAAACTCAGCGCCCATGTGCCCGGCGGGATTTACCAGTTCAAGATGGAGTTCGATGGGCGCTTCAGCGTGATCTACGCCAGCGACGGGATGCGCGACATCTATGAACTTGAGCTGGACGTACTATTACGCGATGCCGAAGCGGTGTTCTCGCGGATTCATCCTCAGGACTCGCGCCGGGTGCGCGCTTCGATCCTGGCGTCGGCGGACAACCTCAGCCCATGGCGCGAAGAGTATCGCGTGCAATTGCCCGAGCGAGGGCTGCGCTGGGTCCGCGGCGAAGCGACGCCGGAGGAGCTGCCCGGTGGAGGTGTGCTGTGGCATGGCTACATTTCGGACATTTCCGACCTCAAGCGGGTGGAAGAGGAATTGCGCGCGCTGTCGGTGACCGACTCGCTGACCGGGATCCATAACCGCCGCTACTTCCAGGAGCGCCTGACCACCGAAATGGCCCGGGTCGAGCGCGGCGGTGGCGAGTTGTCGGTGATCATGCTCGACATCGACCACTTCAAACGCATCAATGACCAGCACGGCCATGCCGTGGGCGATCGGGTATTGCAGGCGGTGTGTGAACGCATTGGCGGTCGTCTGCGGCGCACCGATGTGTTCTGTCGCCTGGGGGGCGAAGAGTTCATGGTGCTCTGTCCGGATATCGACGGCGAGCAGGCTTATGTGCTCGCCGTGGAACTGTGGCAAGGGTTGCGCAGTTCGCCGATCGACGAGGTGGGGATCGTTACCGCGAGTTTCGGGATTGCCAGCTGGCGGGCCGGGGAAGGCGCGGATGCGTTGCTGTTGCGGGCGGATTCGGGGGTTTACGCGGCGAAGCAGGCGGGACGGGATCGGGTTGAGGGGCAGATGAGGTAGGTCAGGCGGGATGTTTGTGTGGACAGAAAAAGATCGCCGCCTTCGGCAGCTCCTACAGGGTGTACACATTCTCATGTAGGAGCTGCCGAAGGCGGCGATCTTTTGACTTTAAAGGCTTACAACACCGAAGCCGTGGTCGGCAGTTTCGGCTGGCGATACAAGTCCAGCAGCACCTGATCCAGCACCGAAGACGCGCCAAACGGAGCCTTGTCGTTAAGGATCGCCACCACTGCCCAGGTATTGCCATTGACATCGCGGCTGAAGCCGGAGATGGCACGCACGGTGTTCAGGGTGCCAGTCTTGACGTGGGCTTCACCGGTCATGGCCGTGCGCTTCAGGCGTTTGCGCATGGTGCCGTCGGTGCCGGCAATCGGCATCGAGCTGATGAACTCGGCGGCGTACGGGCTGCGCCAGGCGGCTTGCAGCATCGCGGCCATTTCACGCGCGCTTACCCGTTCGGCGCGGGACAGGCCGGAGCCGTTCTCCATCACCAGGTGCGGTGCGGTGATGCCTTTCTGCGCCAGCCACTGACGCACCACGCGCTGGGCCGCTTTGGCGTCATCACTGTCGGCGTCGGTGCGGAACTTCTGGCCCAGGCTCAGGAACAACTGCTGAGCCATGGTGTTGTTACTGTATTTGTTGATGTCGCGAATGATTTCCGCCAGGTCTGGCGAGTAGGCCCGGGCCAGCACCTTGGCGCTGCTCGGCGTCGGTGCCAGACGATCCTGGCCCTGGATGCTGCCGCCCAGTTCCTTCCAGATCGCGCGCACGGCGCCGGCGGTGTAGGTCGCGTGGTCGAGCAGCGACAGGTAGGTCTGGGAGCTGCAACCTTCGCCCAACTGGCCGCCGACGGTCACGGTGACGCTGCCATCAGCCTGGGTCACCGGGTTGTAGCGCACGCCCCCGGTGCATTGCTTGGAGTTGAGCGCCTTGACCTGATTGTCGATGCGGATGCTGGCAATCGGCGGCTCGACCGACACCAGGACCTTGCCCGAGTCGTTGCGGGCCACGAAACGCAGGGCCTTGAGGTTGACCAGCAGTGCGTCGGGCTTGACCAGGAACGGTTTGTTCTCGTCATTGCCGTCGTCGTTGAACTCGGGCAGTTGCGGCTGCACGAAGAAGCCGCGGTCCAGCACCAGGTCGCCGGTGACCTGGGTCACGCCGTTGGCACGCAAGTCGCGCATCAGCAGCCAGAGCTTTTCCATGTTCAGCTTCGGATCGCCGCCACCCTTGAGGTAGAGGTTACCGTTGAGAATGCCACCGCTGAGGGTGCCATCGGTGTAGAACTCGGTTTTCCACTGGTGGTTCGGGCCAAGCATTTCCAGTGCCGCATAGGTGGTGACCAGTTTCATGGTCGAGGCCGGGTTGACCGAAACGTCAGCGTTATAAACGGTTGGGGTGCCCGGGCCGTTAAGCGGGATCATCACCAGCGACAAGGCGCTGTCCGGCAATTTGCTGGCCTTGAGGGCCTTTTCAACGTTGGGCGACAGGGCGGTGTTGATCGGCGCGGCGGAAACGGGGAGAGCCAGGGGCAGAAGAAGGCTGGCCAGCAGCAATGGACGCAAAGATTTGATCATCTGAAATAAAACCCTACAGCCGAGGGGAAAAAAGACGAGGGCATGGTGATAAATTCCCTCAGCGGTCATGAAAGTGTCGGCATTATGCCCCAAGGTGCAAGGGCTTGTGCCGCACCTTGGTCGTCTAATCCGCTATTTTTTTACCGACGGTAGGCATGGTGCCGTTCTGAGGCGGGTAATCGGCGCCTTAAACTGCTAAAGTGCCGCCCGTTATTACTTATGAGGATTGTTCCAATGGCGACTAACCGTTCCCAGCGTCTGCGCAAAAAACTGTGCGTCGATGAATTTCAAGAGCTGGGTTTCGAACTGAACCTGGATTTCAAAGAAGATTTGGCTGATGAAGCCATTGATGCTTTCCTCGACGCGTTCCTGAAAGAAGCCATGGAAGCCAACGGTCTGGGTTATGTAGGCGGCGATGACTTCGGTCTGGTTTGCCTGCAGAAGCGTGGCTCGGTGACCGAAGCACAGCGTGCCGCTGTTGAAGCCTGGCTCAAGGGCCGTAGTGAATTGACCAGCGCTGAAGTCAGCCCGCTGATCGACGTCTGGTACCCGGAAAAGCCGATCAATCCGGTAGCCTGATGTTCTAAAAAAACGGCGACCCAAGGGTCGCCGTTTTTTTCAGGCCTTGCGCCAATTCAGAATCACCAGCGTCAACACCCCCGCGACAATCCCCCAGAACGCCGAACCGATGGAAAACAGCGTCAGCCCCGATGCCGTCACCATAAAGGTAATCAGCGCCGCTTCCCGTTCCTGCACTTGCGCCATGGCAATGCTCAGACCGTTGATGATCGAGCCGAACAGCGCCAGCGCGGCAATCGACAGCACCAGTTCTTTAGGCAACGCGGCAAACAACGCCGCCAGAGTTGCACCGAACACTCCGGCAATCCCGTAGAAAATCCCGCACCAGACCGCTGCCGTGTAGCGCTTGTTGCGATCCTCATGGGCGTGCGGCCCGGTGCAGATCGCTGCGCTGATGGCAGCCAGGTTGATGCCGTGGGAGCCGAACGGTGCCAACAGCAGCGAGGCGATGCCGGTGGTGGTGATCAGCGGCGAGGCCGGCACGTTGTAGCCGTCGGCGCGCAAAACGGCGATGCCCGGCATGTTCTGCGAGGTCATCGCCACCACGAACAACGGGATGCCGATGCTGATGGTTGCGGCCAGGGAGAAATGCGGCGTGGTCCAGACCGGCGTCGCGACTTCCAGGTGAAAGCCACTGAAATCCAGCAACCCCATGAAACCGGCCAGCGCGGTGCCGATCAACAGTGCCGCGAGCACGGCGTAGCGTGGCGACAGGCGCTTGACCAGCAGATATGTGAAGAACATCCCCAGGACCAGCCCGGTGCGGTGCTGGGCGGCGACGAAAATCTCGCTGCCGATCTTGAACAGAATCCCCGCCAGCAACGCTGCCGCCAACGAGGCCGGAATCTTTTTCACCAGCCGTTCGAAACTGCCCGTCAGGCCGCACACGGTCACCAACACTGCGCAAGTAATGTAGGCGCCGATGGCCTCGCCGTAGCTGACACCGCCCAGGCTGGTGATCAGCAACGCCGCGCCGGGGGTCGACCAGGCAATGGTAATCGGGGTGCGATAGCGCAAGGACAGGCCGATCGAGCACACCGCCATGCCGATGGAGATCGCCCAGATCCACGACGAAATCTGCCCGCTGCTCAGGCCCGCCGCTTGGCCTGCCTGGAACATCAGCACCAGCGAACTGGTGTAACCGGTCATCATGGCGATGAACCCGGCGACGATGGCCGAGGGCGACGTGTCGGTCAGGGGACGAAGCTGCGTGTGCGTGGCGTCGGTCATGACAGCTGTGTTCCTTGTTCTGATAAAGATGTCCGTAGCAACACCACCCACATGTAGGAGCTGCGGATTCTGCGTTCAAGCCTAAACTGAAACGTAACCGGTCGTTGCAATACAGCAAAGGCGACAAACAGCCGTACAGTCGTGTTGCCACCCGCCATTGTGTACAATTGCAGTGTTTTTTACGCGATACTTGCCAGCGACCCACTGTGCCGTATTACAGTCACGGTCAATTCGCCGCAGTTCTCCCGACTCGAGTGCCCATGAACGAACAGTTGCAACCCCTCAAGAAACAACCGCGAGCAGGCAAAGCCGGCCGCAGCGGAACCCAGGACGATATTGTCTACGCGCATATCTTCGAGGCCATCCTCGAACAGCGTCTGGCGCCCGGCACCAAGTTGAGCGAAGAAGCGCTGGGGGAAATTTTCGGGGTCAGTCGCACCATCATTCGCCGCGCGCTGTCGCGTCTGGCCCATGAAGGCGTGGTGTTGCTGCGACCGAATCGCGGCGCTGTCGTCGCCAGCCCGAGTGTCGAAGAGGCCCGTCAGGTGTTCATGGCGCGACGCCTGGTGGAGCGGGCGATCACTGAACTGGCGGTGCAGCACGCCACTGCCGAGCAGATTGCCGACTTGCGGCAGATGGTCAACGACGAGCGCGACAGCTTCTCCCGTGGCGATCGCGGTGCCGGTATTCGTCTGTCGGGCGAGTTCCACTTGAAACTGGCCGAAGCGGCGAAAAACGCGCCATTGATCAGCTTCCAGCGCAGCCTGGTGTCCCAGACATCGCTGATCATCGCCCAGTATGAGAGCGGCAACCGTTCCCACTGTTCCTACGATGAACACACCCAGCTGATCGACGCCATCGAAGCGCGGGACGCGACGCTGGCGGTGGATTTGATGATGCATCACATGGACCACATCGACAGCAAACTCAACCTCGACGAAGAAAGCGCGTCGGATGATTTGCATGCGGTGTTCTCGCATCTGTTGCAGACCAAGAAGCCGGGGCGGCCTGTCGCCAAACTCTGATTTGTTGGGGCCGCCGAAAAGATCGCAGCCTTCGGCAGCTCCTGCATGGGAATGCGTACATCTGTAGGAGCTGCCGAAGGCTGCGATCTTTTGTGATTCTGACAGGCGATAAAAAAATCCCCCGCAACCAACGATTGTGGGGGATTTTTTATGCCCGGAAGATCTTAACGCTGATGCACCAGATTCCCCGCCGCATACGTCTGCAATACCGTCCGGTCATCCCCCAGCGTCATCAACACGAACAACGTCTCGGCAATGTTATTGGCCTGCTTCAGGCGATAACTCAGCAACGGCGTCGCGTTGTAGTCCAGCACCAGGAAGTCCGCGTCGGTGCCCGGATGCAGGGTGCCGATCTGGTCTTCCAGCCGCAGCGCGCGGGCGCCGCCGAGGGTGACCAGGTACAACGACTTGAACGGGCTCAGCCGTGCGCCTTGCAGCTGCATGACCTTGTAGGCTTCGTTCAGGGTTTGCAGCAGCGAGAAACTGGTGCCGCCGCCGACGTCCGTGCCCAGTCCGACATTCAGTTTGTGCTTCTCGGCCATCGGCAGGTTGAACAAGCCGCTGCCGAGGAAGAAGTTCGAGGTCGGGCAGAACGCAATCGCCGATCCCGTCTGCGCCAGGCGCGCGCATTCGTCGTCGCACAGGTGCACGCCGTGGGCAAACACCGAGCGCTCGCCGAGCAGTTGGTAGTGATCGTAGACGTCCAGGTAGCCCTTGCGCTCCGGGAACAATTCCTTGACCCACTCGACTTCCTTGAGGTTTTCGCTGATGTGGGTCTGCATGTACAGATCCGGGTATTCGCCGAGTAACTGGCCGGCGAGGGTCAGTTGCTCCGGGGTGCTGGTCGGGGCGAAGCGCGGCGTGACCGCGTAGTGCAGGCGGCCCTTGCCGTGCCAGCGTTCGATCAGCGCCTTGCTTTCGACGTAACTCGATTCGGCGGTGTCGGTCAGGTAGTTCGGCGCGTTGCGGTCCATCATCACCTTGCCGGCGATCATCCGCAGATCCAGTTGCTCGGCAGCCTCGAAAAACGAGTTCACCGATTGCGGATGCACGCTGCCGAAGACCAGTGCGGTGGTGGTGCCGTTGCGCAGCAGTTCCTTGATGAAAATATCCGCCACTTCATCGGCGTGAGCCTTGTCGGCGAACTGGCTTTCGCACGGAAAGGTGTAGGTGTTCAGCCAGTCCAGCAGTTGCTCGCCGTAGGCGCCGACCATGCCGGTTTGCGGCAGGTGAATGTGGGTGTCGATGAAGCCGGGGGTGATCAGTGCGTCCTGGTAATGGGTGATCTCGATGTCGGCCGGCAGCGTCGGCAGCAATTCGCTGGCGTGGCCGATGGCGTTGATCTGGCCGTTCTCGACCACCAGCAGGCCGTCTTCGAAATATTCGTAGGAGGCTTCGATGCCCACTTCGGCAGGGTCGGCGATGCTGTGCAGAATGGCGGCGCGGTAGGCTTTGCGAGTCATTGGCATGGGGTTCTCAATTAGTTCGAAGCTTTCAGTTCCAGGCTTTTCAGTTAGAAACTCTTCAGTTAGAAGCTTGGCTGCGGCGTGAAGCAGGCAGCAGCTTGGCGATCGATGATCCGGCGCTGGCGGTGTGTTGGCCGAAATTCGCGTTATAGGTGGCGATGATTTCGCCGGCGATGGAGATGGCGATTTCCACAGGCAACTTGCCTTTGACTTCGCCCAACCCCATCGGGCAGCGCATGCGTTGCAGCACGGCGCTGTCGAAACCACGATCACGCAGGCGGTGTTCGAACTTCACCCGTTTGGTCTTCGAACCGATCAGGCCGAAGTAGGCGAAGTCATTGCGCTTGAGGATCGCGGTGGTGAGTTCGAGGTCGAGCTGGTGGTTGTGAGTCATGACAATGCAGTAGCTGCCAGCGGGCAGGTCATCGACTTCATCCAGCGGTTCTTCGGTGACGATTTTGCGCACACCGTGGGGGATCTGTTCGGGGAATTCGGCTTCCCGCGAATCGATCCAGCGCACCCGGCAGGGCAGGCTGGCGAGCAGTGGCACCAGCGCCCGACCGACGTGGCCGGCACCGAATACAGCAATCTGCGCTTGCACCTGGCCCATCGGTTCGAACAGCAACACGGTCACGCCGCCGCAGCACTGGCCCAGGCTGGCGCCGAGGCTGAAGCGCTCCAGATGGGTGTCCTGCCGGCCGCTGGCAAGCATCTCGCGGCCGATCTGCATGGCCTTGTATTCCAGATGCCCGCCACCAATGGTGTCGAACGTTTGCGTGGCGCTGATGACCATCTTCGAGCCGGCATTGCGCGGCGTCGAGCCGAGCTCTTCGATGATGGTCACCAACACACAGGGTTCACCCCGGTTTTGCAGGTCGGCGAGGGCGTCGATCCAGTTGTACATGTTCACCTCTCACGATCGTTCCCACGCTCGGCGTGGGAATGCATCTCTGGACGCTCCGCGTCCGCTGTTCACAATGCGACGCAGAGCGTCGCGGGCTGCATTCCCACGCAGAGCGTGGGAACGATCAAACCACTACCTCCGACTCAGTTTCGACGGCCTTCACCGCCTTCAACTGACGCATCTGCTCACAGCCCCACAACACCCGCTCCGGCGTCGCCGGCGCGTCGATTTTCGGTTGATGCCGGTAGTCGCCCAAACTCGCCACGGCGTCCTTGATCGCGCACCAGACGGCGATGCCAAGCATGAACGGCGGCTCACCCACAGCCTTGGAATGGAACACCGTGTCTTCCGGGTTCTTGCGGTTTTCCACCAGCTTCACCCGCAGGTCCAACGGCATGTCTGCCACGGCTGGGATCTTGTAGCTGGCCGGGCCGTTGGTCATCAGTTTGCCTTTGTCGTTCCACACCAGTTCTTCCATGGTCAGCCAACCCATGCCCTGGATGAAACCGCCCTCGACCTGACCGATGTCGATGGCCGGGTTCAGCGAGGCGCCGACGTCGTGGAGGATGTCGGTACGCAGCATCTTGTACTCGCCCGTCAGGGTGTCGACGATCACCTCGGCGCAGGCCGCGCCGAAGGCGTAGTAGTAGAACGGCCGGCCGCGAGCCTGACTGCGGTCGTAGTAGATTTTCGGAGTCTTATAGAAGCCAGTGCTCGACAACGACACCTGGGCGAAATACGCCTGCTGGATCAGCGCTTCGAACGTCAGGATGTGATCGCGAACCCGCACATGCCCGTTGTGGAATTCCACGTCTTCTTCGCTGACCTTGTATTGCCGCGCAGCAAATTCCACCAGGCGTTTCTTGATGATTTCCGCGGCATTCTGTGCGGCTTTACCGTTGAGGTCGGCGCCGCTGGAAGCGGCGGTCGGCGAGGTGTTCGGCACTTTGTCGGTGTTGGTCGCGGTGATCTGCACCCGGTCCATTTCCACCTGGAATACTTCAGCCACCACTTGTGCAACCTTGGTGTTGRGGCCCTGGCCCATTTCGGTGCCGCCGTGGTTCAGGTGGATGCTGCCGTCGGTGTAGACGTGGATCAGCGCACCGGCCTGGTTGAGGAAACTGGCGGTGAAGGAAATACCGAATTTGACCGGGGTCAGCGCCAGGCCTTTTTTCAGGACCGGGCTGTTGGCGTTGTAGCGACGGATCGCTTCGCGGCGCTCGGCGTACTGGCTGCTGGCTTCCAGTTCGGCGGTCATTTCCTCGAGCATGTTGTGCTCGACGGTCTGGTAGTAATGGGTGACGTTGCGCTCGGTCTTGCCGTAGTAGTTGGCTTTGCGCACCGCCAGCGGATCGAGGGCCAGATGACGGGCGATGGCGTCCATCACTTCTTCGATCGCAACCATGCCTTGCGGGCCACCGAAGCCACGGTAAGCGGTGTTCGACGCGGTGTTGGTCTTGCAGCGGTGACCATTGATGGTCGCATCGCCCAGGTAGTACGAGTTGTCGGCATGGAACATCGCACGGTCGACAATCGAGGCCGACAAATCCGGCGAGCAACCGCAGTTACCGGCCAACTCCAGGGCGATACCGTGCAGGCGGCCAGTGCTGTCGAAGCCTACGTCGTACTCGACGTAGAACGGGTGACGCTTGCCGGTCATCAGCATGTCTTCGACACGCGGCAGGCGCATTTTGGTGGGTTGACCGGTCAGGTGCGCGATCACCGCGCACAGGCACGCCGGGCTGGCAGCCTGGGTTTCCTTGCCGCCGAAACCTCCGCCCATGCGGCGCATGTCGACGACGATCTTGTTCATCGACACGTCCAGCACTTCCGCCACCAGTTTCTGCACTTCGGTGGGGTTCTGGGTCGAGCAGTAAACGATCATCCCGCCGTCTTCAGTCGGCATCACCGAAGAGATCTGGGTTTCCAGATAAAAGTGTTCCTGGCCGCCGATGTGCAGCGTGCCCTGGATGCGATGCTCGGCAGTGGCCAAGGCATTGGCCGAATCACCGCGCTGATGGGTGTGGCTGTCGAGCACGAAATGGCGTTTGCGCAGGGCTTCGACCACGTCCAGAACCGGTTCGAGGTCTTCGTATTCGATGATTGCCGCCATCGCGGCTTTGCGCGCGGTTTCCAGGTCTTTCGCGGCGACGGCGAGCACCGGTTGACCAACGAACTGCACATCATCGATGGCCAGCAGCGGATCCCCCGGCAACAGCGGGCCGATGTCTTTCAGGCCCGGCACGTCTTCGTGGGTGATGGCGATGCGCACGCCTTCAAAGGCGTAGCAGGGCTTGGTGTCGATGCTGATGATTTTCGCGTGGGCGCGGTCCGACAGCCGTGCGTAAACGTGCAGCTGATTGGGGAATTCCAGCCGATCGTCGATGTACTGCGCTTCACCGGACACATGCTTGGCGGCGCTGTCGTGCTTGACGCTGCGGCCGACGCCGGTGGTCAGGTCCTTGGCGAACAATTCAGCCAGTTCGGCTTGGGTCTTCTCTACGGCGTGATGATTAGACATAAGCGGTCACCCGAGTCTCGATGTGCGGTGTTTGCAGTTCGATGAAGTATTTGCGCAGCAGGTTCTGCGCGCTGAGCAGGCGGTATTCCTTGCTGGCGCGGAAGTCCGAGAGCGGTGTGAAATCTTCGGCCAGTGCGGCGCAGGCGCGTTCAATGGTGGCGTTGTTGAACGGTACGCCAACCAGCGCGGCTTCGCAGTTCTTCGCGCGTTTGGGGATGGCCGCCATGCCGCCGAAAGCAACGCGGGCGTCGGTGACTACGCCATTGTCGATGCGCAGGTTGAATGCTGCGCAGACTGCGGAAATGTCATCGTCCAGACGCTTCGACACCTTGTAGGCGCGGAACAGTTGTTCAGCGCTGGCGGCGGGCACGATGATCTTCTCGATGAACTCGCTTTCCTGACGCGCGGTGACCCGGTAATCGATGAAGTAATCTTCCAGGGCCAGGGTGCGGCGAGTCTCGCCTTTGCGCAGCAGGATCTGCGCGCCAAGGGCGATCAGCAGCGGTGGCGAGTCACCGATCGGTGACGCGTTGCCGATGTTGCCGCCGAGGGTGCCCTGGTTGCGAATCTGCAGGGAGGCGAAGCGCTGCAGCAATTCGCCGAAGTCCGGGTACTCGGCCTTCAAAGCGTCGTAACAGTCGGAGAGGGCGGTCGCGGCGCCGATTTCCAGGCGATCGTCGAAGCGTTCGATGCGCTTCATTTCGGCGACGTTGCCGACGTAGATCATCACCGGCAAGGTGCGGTGGAATTGCGTGACTTCCAGCGCCAGGTCGGTACCGCCGGCCAGCAGGCGGGCCTGTGGATAAGCGTCGTAGAGGTCGGCCAGATCGGCCACGGTCAACGGCACCAGGCAGCGTTTGTCGCCACTGTTGAGTTCACCGATGTCGGTAGGGGCGATGGCTTTCAGGCGAGCGATGGTTTGCTCTTCGCGAGCATCGAACTGATCCGGTTGCTTGTCGCAGCAGGATTGCTCGGCGGCGGCCAGGATCGGCCGATAACCGGTGCAGCGGCAGAGGTTGCCGGCCAGCGCTTCGTGGGCCTTGTGGGAGTCCGGTTGATCGCTGTTCTTTTGCAGGGCGAACAGCGACATGACAAAGCCCGGGGTGCAGAAGCCGCACTGCGAGCCATGGCACTCGACCATGGCTTTTTGCACACTGTGCAGCTGGCCTTGGTGCTTGAGGTCTTCGACGCTGATCAGTTGCTTGCCGTGCAGCGACGAAACAAAGGTCAGGCACGAGTTGAGGCTGCGATAGCGAATGTGTTCGCGGCCATCGTCATCCGTCTGCAGCTCGCCGACCACCACAGTGCAGGCGCCACAGTCACCACTGGCGCAGCCTTCTTTGGTGCCGGGTTTGCCCACATGTTCGCGTAAGTAATTGAGCACAGTCAGGTTCGGGTCCAGGGCGTGCTCGCTACGGAGTTCCTGGTTGAGTAAAAACTGGATCACGGATGGCCTCGCAAACTCATTATTGTTGTTAACCGACATGAGCCGAATTTATCAGGTCTGACTTTTCGGTCAATGATTTTCTGACTTAAAGGTCAGGAAATGGCATTTTGTCGATCAACGACTCGTTCCTTCATTATTGACCCTCACGGGATAGCCTGCTTTTTGCTTGAATCGTGCCAAAAACCGCTGGGTGGGCACTCCGCCATGACGCCTCAATTGCGCTACACTGCGCCGCTTGTGCAGATCGAAGAGTTTGAAGGACAACCATGACGTTCAAGGCGCCGGACAGCCTCGCCGAGCAAATCGCTCACCACCTCGCCGAACGTATCATTCGCGGCGAAATGAAGCCGGGGGAGCGCATCCAGGAACAGAAGGTCACGCTGGCCCTCAATGTCAGCCGCGGTTCAGTCCGTGAGGCCTTGCTGATCCTCGAACGCCGCCACTTGATCGCGATTTTGCCGCGACGTGGCGCCCACGTGACCGAACTGACGGCACATAAGGTGAAGAGCCTGTGCGCGCTGATGAGCGAGTTGTACATCTTGCTCGGCAACGCCGTGGCCAGCGGTTGGCAAGTCCAGGCCGACATGGCGCCGTTCGTGCAGATCCAGCAGCGCCTGACCGCCAGCTACGAACGCCAGGACATCCGCACGTTCGTCGACGACAGCTTCAGCGTGATGCGTGCCGCGTATCCGTTCGCCAACAACCCGTACTTGCAGGAAACCGTCGAGAATCTGCAGCCGGCCATGAGCCGCGCGTATTTCCTCGCGCTGGACCAACGCAAGGCCTCGATGAGCGAGTTCCTGGAACTGTTCGAACGCCTGCTGGCCGCCGTGCTGGCCCGTGATTTTGCGCAGATCCGCGTGGTGCTGACGGCGTATGCCCAGCGCAGTTGCGATCTGGTGATTTCTGCCCTGACGGTGGCTTAAGCGTGCGCCTCAAGTGCATCAAGCTGGCGGGGTTCAAATCCTTCGTCGACCCGACCACGGTGAACTTCCCCAGTAACATGGCGGCGGTGGTCGGGCCCAATGGTTGTGGCAAGTCGAACATCATCGACGCCGTGCGTTGGGTGATGGGCGAGAGCTCGGCCAAGAACTTGCGCGGCGAGTCGATGACCGACGTCATCTTCAATGGCTCCACCAGCCGTAAGCCGGTGAGCCAGGCGAGCATCGAACTGGTGTTCGATAACTCCGACGGCACCTTGCTCGGCGAATGGGCGGCCTATGCGGAAATTTCCATTCGCCGCAAAGTGACCCGCGACAGCCAGACCACCTATTACCTCAACGGCACCAAATGCCGCCGCCGCGATATCACCGACATTTTTCTGGGTACCGGCCTCGGACCGCGCAGCTATTCGATTATCGAGCAGGGGATGATCTCCAAGCTGATCGAATCCAAGCCCGAAGACCTGCGCAATTTCATCGAAGAAGCCGCCGGTATTTCCAAGTACAAGGAGCGCCGGCGCGAAACCGAAAACCGCATCCGCCGCACCCACGAAAACCTGGCTCGCCTGACCGACCTGCGCGAAGAGCTCGAGCGTCAGCTTGAACGCTTGCACCGCCAGGCCGAGGCTGCCAAGAAGTATCAGGAATACAAGGGCGAAGAGCGTCAGCTCAAGGCTCAGTTGTCGGCCCTGCGCTGGCATGCGTTGAACGAGCAGGTCGGCCAGCGCGAGGCGATCATCGGCAGCCAGGAAATCACCTTCGAAGCCCTGGTGGCCGAGCAGCGCAATGCCGACGCAGCTATCGAACGCCTGCGTGACGGGCATCACGACCTGTCCGAACGCTTCAATCTGGTGCAGGGGCGCTTTTATTCGGTCGGCGGCGACATCGCCCGGGTCGAGCAGAGCATCCAGCACGGTCAGCAGCGCTTGCGTCAATTGCAGGACGACCTGAAAGAAGCCGAGCGTGCGCGACTGGAAACCGAGTCACACCTGGGCCACGACCGCACCTTGCTGCTGACCTTGGGTGAAGAGCTGGACATGCTCACGCCGGAACAGGAAGTTACCAGCGCCGCCGCCGAAGAGGCCGCCGCCGCACTGGAAGAATCCGAAACCACCATGCATGGCTGGCAGGAGCAGTGGGACACCTTCAACCTCACCGCCGCCGAGCCGCGTCGCCAGGCTGAAGTTCAGCAGTCGCGGATCCAGCAGCTGGAAACCAGCATGGAGCGATTGGCCGATCGTCAGAAGCGTCTGGCCGAAGAGCGCGCGTTGCTTTCGGCGGACCCGGAAGACGCGGCGATCATGGAACTCAGCGAGCAGTTGGCCGCGTCCGAGGCGACGCTGGAAGACTTGCAGGCCAGTGAAGAGGCGCAAGTCGAACGTCTTGAGCAACTGCGCCAAGAGTTGCAGCAAGCGTTGTCGGCGCAGCAGCAAGCTCAAGGTGATTTGCAGCGGCTCAACGGTCGGCTGGCGTCGCTGGAAGCCTTGCAGCAAGCCGCGCTCGATCCGGGCACTGGCACCGCCGAATGGCTGCGCGAGCAGCATCTGGCGGATCGTCCGCGCCTGGCCGAAGGCCTGAAAGTTGAAGCGGGTTGGGAGCTGGCGGTGGAAACCGTGCTCGGCGCCGACCTGCAAGCGGTGCTGGTGGACGACTTCGGCGATTTCGATCTCGCCGGGTTTGCCCAAGGCGATTTGCGCCTGCTCAGTCCGGCCAGCGATGGCGTGCGCATGCCCGGCAGTTTGCTCGACAAGGTCGAGGCGCAGATCGATCTGTCGCCATGGCTGGGGCAGGTCAAGCCGGTCGACAGCCTTGAACAGGCCTTGGCCTTGCGCGGGCAATTGGCCGCCGGCCAAAGTCTGATCAGCCGCGACGGTTACTGGGTCGGCAGGCACTTTTTACGCGTGCGTCGGGCCAGTGAAGCGGAAAGCGGCGTGCTTGCTCGCGGCCAGGAAATCCAGCGCCTGGGCCTTGAGCGCGAAGAGCGCGAAGCCACGGTCGAAACCCTGGAAACCCAGCTTCAGAATCTCAGGGCGCAACAGCGTCAGCAGGAAAACGGCCGCGAACACTTGCGCCGTCTGCTGCAAGACGAAGCGCGTCAGCAGGGCGAATTGAAAGCCCAGTTGTCGGCCGGTAAAGCCAAGGTCGAACAGTTGACCCTGCGCCGCAGCCGTCTGGATGAAGAGCTCACCGAGCTCAGCGAACAGCGTGCCCTGGAGCACGAAAACATCGGCGAAGCGCGCCTGCAATTGCAGGAAGCCCTCGACAGCATGGCGGTGGATACCGAGCAGCGCGAGTTGCTGCTGGCCCAACGCGACAGCCTGCGCGAACGCCTCGACCGGGTGCGCCAGGAAGCCCGGCAGCACAAGGACCATGCGCATCAATTGGCGGTGCGCATGGGTTCGCTGAAGGCGCAGCACGATTCCACCCGTCAGGCCCTTGAGCGGCTGGAAATGCAGGCAGAGCGCCTGACCGAGAAGCGCGAACAACTGAGCCTCAATCTGGAAGAGGGCGAGGCGCCGCTGGAAGAGCTGCGGCTGAAGCTCGAAGAGTTGCTCGACAAGCGCATGACCGTCGACGAAGAGCTCAAGACCGCGCAAATCGCCATGGAAGACGCCGACCGCGAACTGCGCGATGCGGAAAAGCGCCGCACCCAGGCCGAGCAGCAATCCCAGTTGATTCGCAGCCAGCTCGAACAGCAACGCATGGAATGGCAAGCGTTGACGGTGCGGCGCAAGACCTTGCAGGATCAATTGCTTGAAGACGGCTACGACCTCAATGGCGTGCTCGCCACCCTGGTGGCCGGAGTCAGCGAGAAAGACGCCGAAGAAGAACTCGAGCGTATTGCCGCGCGGATTCAGCGCCTGGGCGCGATCAACCTCGCGGCCATCGACGAATACCAGCAACAATCCGAGCGTAAACGTTATCTGGATGCCCAGAACGACGATCTGGTGGAAGCACTGGACACTCTCGAGAACGTGATTCGCAAGATCGATAAGGAAACCCGAAACCGCTTCAAAGATACCTTTGATCAGATCAATGGCGGTTTACAGGCCCTTTTTCCAAAAGTTTTCGGTGGAGGACGCGCGTATTTGGAACTGACGGGCGAAGATCTACTCGATACAGGGGTAACGATCATGGCGCAGCCGCCTGGAAAGAAGAACAGCACCATCCATTTGCTCTCCGGTGGCGAAAAAGCCCTGACCGCATTGGCCCTGGTATTTGCCATCTTCAAGTTGAATCCGGCGCCGTTCTGCATGCTCGATGAGGTTGACGCGCCATTGGATGACGCTAACGTTGGACGCTACGCACGGCTGGTCAAAGAGATGTCGCAGACGGTGCAGTTCATCTATATCACCCACAACAAGATCGCCATGGAAATGGCCGATCAATTGATGGGGGTGACGATGCACGAACCGGGTTGCTCGCGTCTGGTGGCAGTGGATGTGGAGGAGGCGATGGCCATGGTGGACGCCTGAGTCGTTACGTGTAGGGCAAGTAATATTAGGCTGTAGGGCTTTTTTACCTGCCTTGACTTGCTGGCCAATCGACATATTCGCACAAGCCAATGTGACAGACGGTGTAAAGTTATCTTTGGTCGTGCTAGTTTAATGTCAATTTTTCGTATACGTGGGCAAAACGCCTGTCAGAACATAGAGTTGGCGCCACGTTTTAAAGCGGTTTACACAATGTAAACCCCTTATTTTTCAGCATTTTTTATAGAGGCACGGGATTACATGGAAATCGGTCTGCGCGAGTGGCTGATCGTCATCGGCATTATTGTCATTGCCGGTATTCTTTTCGATGGCTGGCGTCGCATGCGCGGCGGCAAGGGAAAACTGAAATTCCGTCTTGACCGAAGTCTGTCCAACCTGCCGGACGAGGACACCAGCGCCGAGCTGTTGGGCCCGCCCCGCGTGCTGGACACCCAGAAAGAACCGCAACTGGACGAGCACGACCTGCCGTCGGTGAGCATGCCTGCCCGTGAACCGCGCGAATCGGGTTCCAAGCGCGGCAAGCGTGGCCATGGCGAACCCTCCCAGGGCGACTTGAACCTCAATCTGGACCTGGACGGCGGCCCGAGCTTCAGCAGTCGTGACAATGATTTCCCGGATGACAGCAA
Source organism: Pseudomonas sp. P1_A1 (assembly GCF_056406935.1). Taxonomy (NCBI): domain Bacteria; kingdom Pseudomonadati; phylum Pseudomonadota; class Gammaproteobacteria; order Pseudomonadales; family Pseudomonadaceae; genus Pseudomonas; species Pseudomonas sp. P1_A1. The sequence goes on from NZ_JBFTZE010000015.1 coordinate 141,565, forward strand.
GTCCGCCAGCTCACCTGAAAAAGATCAACCACAAGCCGAAGAAGTGCTGGTGATCAGTGTGATCTGCCGCGACCCGGCTGGCTTCAAGGGCCCGGCGCTGTTGCAGAACATTCTGGAAAGCGGTCTGCGTTTCGGCGAGATGGACATTTTCCACCGCCACGAAAGCATGGCCGGTAACGGCGAAGTGCTGTTCTCGATGGCCAACGCGGTCAAGCCAGGCGTTTTCGATCTGGATGATATCGACCACTTCAGCACCCCGGCGGTGAGCTTCTTCCTCGGTCTGCCAGGCCCGCGTCATCCGAAGCAAGCCTTCGACGTGATGGTGGCGGCGGCGCGCAAGCTGTCCCAGGAGCTGAACGGCGAACTGAAGGACGATCAGCGCAGCGTGCTGACCGCCCAGACGATTGAGCACTACCGTCAGCGCATCGTCGAGTTCGAACGTCGCGCATTGACCCAGAAGCGTTAAAGTCAAAAGATCGCAGCCTCGTTTCACTCGACAGCTCCTACAACAAATTGCAAAACCTGTAGGAGCTGTCGAGTGAAACGAGGCTGCGATCCCTTGATCTTGATGAGATGAGATAGAGCAGCCTCGGCTGCTCTTTTGCTTTATGAGAGAACACCCATGACTGCCGCCGAAACCCGCATTCTAGAGCTGCGCGCCGAGCTCGATCAGCACAACTATCGCTACCATGTACTGGACGAGCCGAGCATTCCGGACGCCGAATACGATCGCTTGTTCCATGAACTCAAGGCGCTCGAAGCGGCCCATCCCGAACTGATCACCAGCGACTCACCGACCCAGCGCGTCGGCAGTGCGGCGCTGTCGGCATTTACTCAGGTGCGTCATGAAGTGCCGATGCTCAGCCTTGGCAACGCCTTCGAAGAAACCGACATGCGCGAGTTCGACCGTCGGGTGACGGAAGGTCTGGACCTGCCGGTCGGCGACCTGTTCGGTGGCGGCGCAGCGGTGGAGTACAGCTGCGAACCCAAGCTCGATGGCCTGGCGGTCAGCCTGCTGTATCAGGATGGCATGCTGGTGCGCGGCGCTACTCGCGGCGATGGCACCACGGGCGAAGACATCAGCGTCAACGTGCGCACCGTGCGCAATATCCCGCTCAAGCTGCATGGCAGCGGCTGGCCGGCGACCCTGGAGGTGCGCGGCGAAGTGTTCATGTCCAAGGCCGGTTTCGAGCGGCTCAACGCCACGCAACTGGAAATTGGCGGCAAGACCTTCGCCAACCCGCGGAACGCGGCGGCGGGTAGCTTGCGGCAGCTGGATTCAAAGATCACCGCCAACCGTCCGCTGGAATTCTGCTGCTACGGCATCGGCCAGGTTTCCGCCGATATCGCCGACACGCACATCGGCAATCTGCAGCAACTCAAAGCCTGGGGTATGCCGATCAGTCATGAGTTGAAATCGGCTCGTGGCATCGATGAGTGCTTGGATTACTACCGCGACATCGGCGAACGCCGCAATGCGCTTCCCTATGAAATCGACGGCGTGGTGTTCAAGGTCAATAGCATTGCTTCCCAGCGCGAACTGGGTTTCCGTGCTCGCGAACCGCGTTGGGCCATCGCGCATAAATTCCCGGCGATGGAAGAGCTCACTGAGTTGCTCGATGTGGAGTTTCAGGTCGGTCGCACCGGTGCCGTGACGCCGGTAGCGCGCTTGAAACCGGTCAAGGTCGCCGGCGTTACCGTGGCCAATGCGACGTTGCACAACATGGATGAGGTCGCGCGGTTGGGGCTGATGATCGGCGACACCGTGATCATCCGTCGCGCCGGTGACGTTATTCCGCAAGTGGTGCAAGTGGTCATCGAGCGTCGTCCTGAGGATGCGCGACCGGTACAGATTCCCGAGCAGTGCCCGGTCTGCGGTTCGCATGTCGAGCGTACGCAACTGGTCAAGCGCAGCAAGGGTCGCGAGACTGTCAGCGAGGGCGCGGTGTATCGCTGCGTCGGCCGTCTGGCCTGCGGTGCGCAACTCAAGCAGGCGATCATTCACTTCGTTTCGCGTCGCGCCATGGACATCGAAGGGCTGGGCGAGAAGAGCGTCGAGCAACTGGTGGATGAAGGTCTGGTGAATTCGCCAGCCGATTTGTACGCATTGACCTTCGAACAAATCGTCGATCTTGAAGGTTTTGCCGAGCTGTCGAGCAAGAACTTGCTCGGCGCCATCGAAGACAGCAAGCGCCCGAGCCTGGCGCGGTTCATCTATGCCTTGGGTATCCCTGATGTCGGCGAAGAGACGGCCAAGGTGCTTGCGCGGTCTCTCGGCTCGCTGGAGCGGGTTCAGCAGGCGTTGCCGCAAGTGCTCACGTACCTGCCGGATGTCGGGCTGGAAGTGGCTCACGAGATTCACAGCTTCTTTGAAGATGCGCATAACCAGCAGGTGATTGCCAATCTGTTGAAGCACGGCCTGCAGATTCAGGATCAGGGAGCGTTGGCTGCCGAATTCGCTGCAAGCACCACGCTTGGCGGCTTTCTCGACAAGCTGAACATTCCTTCGGTCGGGCCGGGCGGGGCGCAGAAGCTTGCCGACAAATTCGGCTCGCTTGAAGCGGTGATGAATGCTGATTGGCTGGACATGCGTCAGGCGTTGCCGGAGAAGCAGGCGACCTCGGTGCGTGAGTTTTTTGCGGTCGCAGAAAACCGTCAGCTCGCCGAGTCCGCTGAAAAGCAGCTGAGCGATTTCGGCATGCATTGGCAGAGCGAGAAAAAAGTCGTCGAAGGATTGCCGCTGGCCGGGCAGACCTGGGTGCTGACCGGTTCGCTGGAACTGATGAGTCGCGACGTTGCCAAGGACAAACTTGAAAGCCTCGGTGCCAAGGTGGCCGGTTCGGTGTCGGCCAAGACCCGTTGCGTGGTCGCCGGGCCGGGCGCAGGTTCGAAGCTGGCCAAGGCCAATGAGCTGGGGTTGAAGGTGCTGGATGAAGAGGCGTTTGTCGAGTTTCTGAAGAAGCACGGTATCGACGTTTAAGATCGCCAAAAGATCGCAGCCTTCGGCAGCTCCTACAGGGGTCGGTGTCGTTTCCGCCAAACGTGCGGCGGGCGCCGATCCCTGTAGATACTCTGTTCACGGTCAAGCTTTTAGCAGATGTTTTTCGCTGAAAAGCTTGGCCGTATCGAAATCCTCTCCAGCGCGTATGCAGGCCCACAAACCTGTCAGGTATTTGCGCATAACCGCACAGATGGCCTGCATTTTTCGTTTTCCGCGACCGACTAGCACGTCGTAAAAAGCCTTCACATAAGGATCGCAGCGGATCGCTGACATGGCAGGCATGAACATCGCCGAGCGCAGGTAGGCG
>NZ_JBFTZE010000016.1:0-140468 GCF_056406935.1 Pseudomonas sp. P1_A1
TTCACAAAAGCCGTTCACAAAAGCCGCACAAACTATCGCATACCCAATTTGCTGAAGCGTCGAAAGACGGTTCGGTACCCGAATTTCTTGACGACCATAGAGCATTGGAACCACCTGATCCCATCCCGAACTCAGAAGTGAAACGATGCATCGCCGATGGTAGTGTGGGGTTTCCCCATGTGAGAGTAGGTCATCGTCAAGATTAAATTCCGAAACCCCTATCTGCGTATGCAGGTAGGGGTTTTGTTTTGCTCGCAGGAAAGTTTCTTCAGCCTGGATCATGGCTATATCTTTTTATCGAATATCGCAGTATATGAAAATATATAGCGAGAATTCGTACAAAAGGAATGATCGATGACAGCGGCCCTGAGCGGTAAAGAAGCAGTCGGCGAGCGTTACATGCTGGAAACGATGCGCCATGCGCAGCAGATGACCTGGAAGGCCATTGAACAGATTGCCCGGGTTATTTCTCCCGGCATGCGCGAGTCCGAAGCCCAGTCACTGGGTAAACAGGTTCTGTCGGAACTTGGCATGGATCGCATCTGGCACCCGCTACTGATCCGCTTTGGCGCCAATACGCTCAAGACGTTCAAACAGCGCTCCGATGGCGATCCTGTGCTGGGTGACGAAGATATTTTCTTCGTCGACATGGGCGCGGTCTGGCAAGGGCACGAAGGTGATGCAGGGGCGACTTTCACCACCGGTTCCGACCCGGAAATGATCGCCTGTGCTGCGGCCTCCCGGGAGCTTTTCAATCGGGTCGAAGGCTTTTGGCGTAGTGAGCAGGTTTCCGGCATGGAGCTTTACCGCTATGCGGCTGACCAGGCGCAAGCCATGGGATGGAAGCTCAACCTCGACATCAAAGGCCACAGAGTCAGCGATTTCCCTCATGCCATTCACCGTGGTGGCGACCTCGGGGATTTAGACAAGTGCCCGACGACTGGCCTGTGGATTCTGGAAATCCAGATCGCCCACCCTGAGCGCCCTTTCGGAGCGTTCTACGAAGACTTGCTTATCTGATCGAGGAAATCTCATGCCAAACCAAACAGAGCAACCGGTTCTGCTGTTCTCCTACGGTACTTTGCAGGACCGGGCCGTTCAGCTGTCCACCTTCGGGCGCGAGTTGAAAGGGCGCCTGGACAGCCTGCCAGGTTACAAGCAGAACCTGGTCGAGATAACCGATCCGGCGGTGTTGGCCGCTAGTGGGAAAACCCATCATCCGATCGTGCAGGAGAGTGGCGACCTGTCGGACGAGATCGCCGGCACTGTTTTCGAGCTCACGGCCCAAGAGCTGGTCGCGGCCGACGAATACGAGGTGGCGGACTACAAACGCATCAGTGTGACCCTCAAGTCCGGCATCAGCGCTTGGGTCTATGTGCGAGCCTGATTGCTGGTAAGGGCGGCAGTCACTATGGGAGGGCAGACAGATTTGTCTCAGTTTCGCTGTAGGCTTCGCAGGGGATGACGACCGGAAGACTAGCATCCTCCGTATCATCCCCCTGAAATCAAGACACTGACTGACTATCAGCTCGCGTGACCTCCACCTCACCATTGGCCACGAGCCAGCGCAACAGTTCGGCTACTGACACCGTATGGCTACGCTCGATCCAACGCACCACCGCCTGGCCGTAGTGTTCGGTGTAGCGACTGAGCACCAGTTGGCGACAGTCCGCTGACAGGCGCAGGGTGATTTCCCGACAATGCAGATTGGCCGGATCTTGCTGGATTACCCGTTTCTGCAGAGTCAGGCTATTGCTTTCAGAACCCATCGGCCGCTGCTCCTGTGCACTGTGGGGTAGTGTGCTCTGGCGAGCCTTGTTTGCCATCGGCTACGTAAGCGGCACGACGCTCGGCAACCACGTTACGCAGAGCGCCATAGTAGTCCGGCAGTTTTTGCAGGCTGTCGGTCAACGGTAAGGCTTCTGCCCGACCATCGACGATGCCGCCGACAGTGCTGATAGTGGACAGCGTATCCACGGTATCGCTGTTACTGCCGAACGGATCGACCACAAAGTCGAGCACGCGACCGGCGGCGTCGCGACTGTTGGAGGTTCCGAGCAATGGCAGCTCGACGATCGGACCGTTGCCGATGCCCCACACGCCGAAGGTCTGGCCGAAGTCCGCATTGTGACGCGGGATACCGGCCATGCCGGAAACGTCGATCAAGCCCACCACCCCGACGGTGGTGTTGAGCACGAAACGCCCCATGGTATTGACCGAGCGTATTGGGTTGCCTTGCAGCAGGTCATTGATAAAGACCTTGGGCTCGCCGAAGTTCGCCACAAAGTTATGCACACCGGTCTGGAAAAAGTCCGGCATGTAACGATAGCCGCGAGCGACCGGCGCCAGAGCGTAGTCATCGAGCACCCGGTTAAACGCGAAGACCCCGCGATTGAGTGGTTCCGCCGGGTCGTACACCGAATAGGCGACGTCGGCGCAGCTCACGTTGGTGGTAGACGGCGGTTGGCTGCTGCAACCCGTCAACCCTGCGGTCAGCACAGCAATCGAAGTATTACGGGCCAGCCAAGGAGCACATTTGAAAGACAACATGGATGAGTCTCGGGAGGAATTCGCCGAGATACTGAGCCCCGTGCCTTGCGCGAAGATGTCTGGTTTATTGCGGCGATGACGTTTTGTTGCAAGATTGAAATATATGACGCGCTGCCGTGAATGGTTTTAGATGGCGGTTCCATTCGCCCCCTTAAGTGACCTTCGGTGAACAGCCTTTTAATTGTGGACGACGACCTTGAAGTCCTCGATCTACTGAAAAAATTCTTCGTGCAGCACAGCTACAGTGTCGAGGTCGCCACAGACGGTGCGTCGCTGTGGGCGGCCATAGAGCGCCAGGCACCGGACCTGATCATTCTGGACGTGATGTTGCCCGGCGACAGCGGGCTGATCCTGTGTCAGCAACTGCGGATTCGATATGCAATGCCGGTGATCATGCTCACGGCCATGGGCGAGCTCAGTGACCGGGTGGTCGGGCTGGAGCTGGGCGCCGATGATTATCTAACCAAACCCTTCGACGCCCGTGAATTGCTGGCCAGAGTGCGCGCCGTGCTGCGGCGTGTGGACGAGCGTCGTCCGGTGCCGCAGGAACGGCCCCGGCCGCTGATTGATTTCGCTGACTGGCACCTGGACGTCACTCGCCGTGAGTTGCGCTCGCCGGACAACGTGATGATCCCGCTATCGGCCGGTGAGTTTGACTTGCTGCTGGTCTTCGTCGAGCACCCGCAGCGCATTCTCACCCGCGAGCAGTTGCTGGACCTGGCGCGCGGGCATTGCCATGAGGCGTTCGATCGCAGCATCGACGTTCAAGTCAGCCGCTTGCGACGCAAACTCGAGTCCGATACCAAGCGCCCGGCAATGATTCGCACCGTGCGCAATGGTGGTTACCTGTTCACGCCCAGCGTGACGCGGCGATGAGCTGGCTGAATCGGATTCGCGCCCGAGACTGGCCGCAAGATACGGTGGCGCGCTGGATTGCGTTGACGATCATTCTGGCCATGCTCATTTCACTGGCGCTCAACGGGTTGTTTATCCAACTGGCCGGCGTGTGGGCGCGTCCGCCGCTGACCGAAATCGGCCTGCTGGAAAAAGCCGCCGCCATCACCCGCGTCATCGAGGCCGCTCCTGCGCCTCTGCGCCCCTCATTGGCGCAAGCCGCCAACGAGAGCGGCTTCACTATCACTTGGCACCCTGATCGGCACGATCTCAATCTGCCGACAGTGGAAGATCCGAAGTCCGACATCGGTTCGAGCATCCTGCAGCCGATGCTCAGAGCCCCTGACCGGCGCATCGAAGCCTATGAACCGGCCGACTGGAAGGAGCACACGGCGGACGCACATTACGCGCTGCTGATCGAGTTGTCCGACGCATCGTGGCTGATGTTCTCCGCGCCCTCGCGCAGTTGGGGGCTCGACGAAACGCCACGCTACCTGATCGTGATCCTGCTGGTGCTGATCTCCACCGCCCTGGTTGCGCTAATCGCCACCCGGCGCCTCGCCACACCTTTGCAGCGCTTTGCCGAAGGCGCCCGTCGCTTCGGTGTGGACTTCCGCGCACCGCCGATCGAACCACTCGGTCCCCACGAAATCCGTCAGGCGATTCTCGCGTTCAATGCCATGCAGGCCCAATTGCAGCACTTCATTCGCGACCGTACGCAAATGCTTGCCGCCATCTCTCACGACCTGCGCGCCCCTCTGACGCGGATGCGCCTGCGTGGCGAGTTCATCGAAGATACCGAGCAACAGCAGCGGCTGTTTCGCGACGTGGATGAAATGCAGGTGATGATCAACTCGGCGCTGGAGTTCTTCCGCGACGACGCCAGGCTTGAACCGGCCACCCAGTTTGATCTGGCGGAACTGCTGCAAACCCTGCTCGATGATTACCGTGATCAGCGTATCGAGATTGCCTTCAGCGGGCCGCTGCGGCTGGTGTATTTCGGTCGACCGTTGGGGCTCAAACGGGTGATCACCAACTTGCTTGATAACGCCATCAAGTACGGTAGTGAGTCGGAGATTGAACTGATTCCCGGTACTGGAGAGGTGCGGATCAAAATACTGGACCGTGGACCGGGTATTCCAGATGCCTGCCTTGAACAAGTGTTCGCACCGTTCTTTCGCATGGAAGGCTCGCGCAACAAAAACACTGGGGGTGTTGGTTTGGGGTTATCGGCGGCGCGAGCGATTGTGCTGGAACACGGAGGCGAGCTGACCCTGAGTAATCGGTCGATGGGCGGGTTGGAGGCATTGGTGGTGTTGCCGGTGCATTAGTCCCGAAAGACTCGCAACACATGCTCACATGTGGCGAGGGAGCAAGCTCCCTCTCCACAGTTTTCAGTCAACAGGCCAAGGGGCAATCTTCCCCAAGGATGGTGTGAACCTAAGCCTCCCAGCCAGCCCCACTGACCGCCGCCTGCGCCAGCGGGTGCAAGTCTGCTCCCTGATGCGTCGTCTGCCAGGCCAGCAACTCCTTGCGCATGCCGGGCGTCCAGTACATCTGCAGATGATTGCGCACGCCGAGCACGGCCTGTTGCTGATCCGGTTCGCTGGCAAAGTATTGGGCGATCTGGTTGACCATCTTGATCAGGTTTTCCGTACTCATCGGCGTACCTCGGCTTTTGTCCCGGCGCTACGTTCATGGCGACGTTCGTTGAGCAGGCGTTGTTGTTCGTCGCTGAATGCCTGATAGCGTTTTTGCCACTCGGAAGGGTGATAGACGCGGCTGACCTCCACGGCGGTGACCTTGTACTCCGGACAGTTGGTAGCCCAGTCGGAGTTGTCGGTGGTGATCACGTTGGCACCCGACTCAGGGAAGTGGAAGGTGGTGTACACCACGCCTGGGGCAACCCGTTCGGTGACTCGTGCCCGCAGTACGGTCTGGCCGGCGCGGCTGCCGATGCCGACCCAGTCACCTTCGTTGATCCCACGGCTCTCGGCGTCGGTCGGGTGGATTTCCAGGCGGTCTTCGTCGTGCCAGGCGACGTTTTCAGTACGCCGGGTCTGGGCGCCAACGTTGTATTGGCTGAGGATGCGCCCGGTGGTCAGTAGCAGCGGATAGCGACTGTTGACCTTTTCCTCGGTTGGCACGTAGCCGGTGAGCATGAAGCGTCCCTTGCCACGCACGAATTCCTCAATGTGCATGGTTGGCGTGCCGTCCGGTGCCGCGGCGTTGCATGGCCATTGCAGGCTGCCGTGACTATCCAGTGCGGCGTAGCTGACGTTGGTGAAGGTCGGCGTCAGGCTGGCGATTTCATCCATGATTTCCGACGGATGCTTGTAGTTCATCGGATAGCCCAGGGCGTTAGCCAGAGCCACGGTGCCTTCCCAGTCGGCCTTGCCGCCCAGAGGCTCCATGACCTTGCGCACCCGGGAGATGCGCCGCTCGGCGTTGGTGAAAGTGCCGTCTTTTTCCAGGAACGAGGCGCCCGGCAGGAACACATGGGCGAACTTGGCGGTTTCGTTGAGGAAAATGTCCTGCACCACGATGCATTCCATGGCCGACAGCGCCGCGGTGACGTGTTGGGTGTTGGGGTCGCTCTGGGCGATGTCTTCGCCCTGGCAGTACAGGCCCTTGAAGCTGCCGGCCAGTGCAGACTCGAACATGTTGGGAATGCGCAGGCCCGGATCGGGTTGCAGGGTGACGTTCCAGGCCTGTTCGAACTGCGTCCGTACCACCTCGTTGGAGACGTGACGGTAACCGGGCAGTTCGTGGGGGAAGGAGCCCATGTCGCAGGAGCCCTGAACGTTGTTCTGCCCACGCAACGGGTTCACGCCCACGCCTTCGCGACCGATGTTGCCGGTGGCCATGGCCAGGTTGGCGATGCCCATGACCGCGGTACTGCCCTGGCTGTGCTCGGTGACGCCCAGGCCGTAGTAGATCGCCGCGTTACCGCCGGTGGCATACAAGCGTGCAGCGGCACGGATATCGGCAGGTTCTACGCCGCAGACAGGGCCAAGGGCTTCCGGCGAGTTTTCCGCTCGGCTGACGAACTCTTTCCAGTGGGCGAAATCGTTGCCCTCGCAACGGGCGTCGATAAAGGCCTGGTTGAGCAGGCCTTCGGTAACGATGACGTGGGCCAGGGCGTTGAGCATGGCGACGTTGGTGCCCGGACGCAGGGCCAGGTGCAGTTCGGCGCGGGCATGCACCGTGTCCACCAGGTCAATACGGCGTGGGTCGATGACGATCAGTCGTGCGCCTTCACGCAGACGGCGCTTGAGCTGGGAGGCGAACACCGGGTGAGCGTCGCTGGGGTTGGCACCCATCACCAGGATCACGTCAGCCTGCATTACCGAGTCGAAACTCTGCGTGCCGGCGGATTCGCCCAGGGTTTGTTTCAGGCCGTAGCCGGTCGGTGAGTGGCAGACTCGCGCACAGGTGTCGACGTTGTTGTTGCCGAACGCGGCGCGCACCAGTTTTTGCACCAGGTAGGTTTCTTCGTTGGTGCAGCGGCTGGAGGTAATGCCACCAATCGAGTCACGGCCGTACTTTTGCTGCAATCGGCGGAATTCGCTGGCGGCGTAGGTCACCGCTTCATCCCAGCTGACTTCCTGCCAAGGGTCGTGAATGGACTTGCGGATCATCGGCTTGGTGATGCGATCCGGGTGGGTCGCGTAGCCCCAGGCAAAGCGCCCCTTGACGCAGGAGTGGCCGTGGTTGGCCTGGCCGTTCTTGTCCGGAACCATGCGCACCAGTTGGTCGCCTTTCATCTCGGCACGGAACGAACAGCCCACACCGCAATAGGCACAGGTGGTGATCACACTGTGTTCGGGCTGACCCAGTTCGACCACACTTTTTTCCATCAGCGTCGCGGTCGGACAGGCTTGCACACAAGCGCCGCAGGACACGCATTCCGAGTCGAGGAAGTCCTCGCCACCGGCGGCCGCGACCCGGGATTCGAACCCGCGCCCGGTAATGGTCAGGGCAAACGTCCCCTGGGTTTCTTCGCAGGCGCGCACGCAGCGGTTGCAGACGATGCACTTGCTCGGGTCGTAGTCGAAGTACGGGTTGGACGTGTCCTTCACGTCGTCCAGATGGTTCTCGCCCTCATAGCCGTAACGCACTTCCCGCAGGCCGACCTGGCCGGCGACGGTTTGCAGCTCGCAGTTGCCGTTGGCCGAGCAGGTCAGGCAATCCAGCGGGTGATCGGAGATGTACAGCTCCATGACGTTGCGGCGCAGGGTCGCGAGCTTCGGCGTCTGGGTGTGCACGGTCATGCCTTCGCTGACCGGCGTGGTGCAGGATGCGGGGTAGCCGCGCATGCCGTCGATCTCCACCAGGCACATGCGGCAGGAACCGAAGGCTTCCAGGCTGTCGGTGGCGCACAGTTTGGGAATCGTGGTGCCCAGCAGCGCGGCGGCGCGCATCACCGAGGTGCCTTCGGGCACGCTGATGCTTTGGCCGTCGATGTTCAGGGTGACTTGCACGTCGCTGTCGCGGGCGGGTGTGCCTAGATCGATATCGGTTTTCGGGTCGAAGAGAGTGATCATTGGTCGGCCTCCGAAGATTGCAGACCGAAGTCGGCGGGGAAGTACTTGAGGGCGCTGACGACCGGATAGGAGGTCATGCCGCCCAACGCGCACAGCGAACCGTATTGCATTGTGTCGCACAGGTCCTTGAGGATGATCACCTGCTCATCGCGACCACTCTGGTCCGGCGCAGCGAGCAAGCGGTCGATCACCTCCACGCCCCGGGTCGAACCGATGCGGCACGGCGTGCATTTGCCACAGGATTCCTCGGCACAAAACTGCATGGCGAAGCGCGCCATGTGGGCCATGTCCAACGTGTCATCAGCCACCACCACACCACCGTGACCGAGCATCGCGCCCATGGCGGCGAAGGCTTCGTAATCCAGCGGCGTATCGAATTGCGACGGCGGCACCCAGGCGCCGAGAGGGCCGCCCACCTGCGCGGCCTTCAGCGGCCGGCCACTGGCGGTCCCGCCGCCGTAGTCTTCCACCAATTCCCGCAGGGTCAGGCCAAACGCCCGTTCCACCAAACCGCCGTGACGAATATTGCCCGCCAGCTGGAAGGGCATGGTGCCCAGGGAACGGCCCATGCCGTAATCGCGATAGAACGGCGCGCCCTTGGCCATAATCATGGGCACCGAGGCCAGGGTCAGCACGTTGTGTACCAGAGTCGGCAAGCCGAACAGCCCCTGCAACGCGGGGATCGGCGGCTTGGCGCGGACGATCCCGCGTTTGCCTTCGAGCGAATCCAGCAGTGCAGTTTCCTCACCGCAAATGTAAGCGCCGGCGCCAACCCGCACTTCCATATCAAAGGCCAGGCCGCTGCCGCCGACATTGGCGCCGAGGTAACCGGCGGCCCGGGCGATGTCCAGCGCCTCGCGCAGGGTGGCCACGGCCTGTGGATATTCCGAGCGCACATAGATGTAGCCGTAGCTGGCGCCGACGGTGATGCCGGCAATGGCCATGCCTTCGATCAGCAGGAAGGGGTCGCCTTCCATCAACATGCGGTCGGCAAAGGTGCCGGAGTCGCCTTCGTCGGCGTTGCACACAATGTATTTCTGCGCCGCTTGGGTGGCGCGCACCGTGCGCCATTTGATCCCGGCCGGGAAAGCCGCGCCGCCACGGCCACGCAGGCCAGAATCGAATACTGCAGTCGCGGTCTGCTCGCCGCCCAGAGCGATGGCCTGGGTCAAGCCCTCGAAACCGCCATGAGCCCGGTAATCCTCCAGGGACAGCGGCCGGGTAATGCCGGCGCGAGCGAACAACAGGCGTTGTTGGGTCTTCAGATAAGACAACTCCTCCACCAGCCCCAAGGCCAGCGGATGAGCGGACAGCTCGCCTTGCAGCGCATCGAGCACGGACGGCACATCGGCAGCGGTCAGCGGGCCGAAGCCGATACGACCTTGCGGGCTGTCCATTTCCAGCAGCGGTTCCAGCCAGTACAGGCCGCGCGAGCTGGTGCGCTGCAAGTCCAACGACAGACCGCGCTCTTGGGCCTGAGTGACCAGGGCCACGGCCACCTCATCGGCGCCTACGGCACGGGCAAGAGAATCACAGGGCAGATAAAGCGTCGGCATCATGCGTCCTCCTGGCAAGCGTTGAGCAGGGCATCCAGGCGTTCGGCAGTGAGCCGCGCATGCACCTGACCATCCAGCTCCAGGGCCGGCGAACAGGCGCAGGCGCCGAGGCAATACACCGGGCGCAGACTGATGTTGCCGTCGGCGCTGCTGCCGTGGTCGTCCAGTTGCAGGCGGTCGCGCAATTGTGCCGCGAGCTGCTCGGCGCCGCGGCTCTGGCAGGACTCGGCCCGGCACAGACGCAGGATATGTCGGGCAGGAGGCGCGGTACGGAAGTCATGGTAGAAGCTGATCACCCCGCGAACCTCGGCCTGACTCAGGTTGAGGGCATGAGCAATCTCGGGAACGGCGGCATCGGGGATGTAACCGATGCCCTCCTGAATTTCATGAAGGATCGGCAACAATGCGCCGGGCAAACCCTTGTGGCGCTCCAGCAGGCTGTTGACCATAGGCAGGTGCAACATCTCATCAGACATACAGCATTCCTCACGGTCACGGACAAACCAGGCGGTTGTCGGTCGTCCGAAAGTGTCGGCTGCGGCGTTCACACCACGTCACGGTATCGTGGCATTTTCAGGCCGTTGGCCAGGGCACCCTGAGTGGGCATCTTGTTGTGCCCGGCGCGGTCTTTGCCGCACCTCTTCAGGCATATCACGCAGCTTGCCACGCCGCCTTTGAATCATCCGCACCAAAGCGACGTGTTCGGTTCTGCCTACGACTACCCAATAAGTCTAGATGAGCGGGGCGTGGGGCGTTCACGCACTGGCTTAATGCTTTGAGGGCTTGTCGATGGGGGATGTATAGCAAGCATTACGGGTGAGAAACAGCATCAGATCTGGGGGGGATTTCAGGGAGCAGATGCGTCTGATTGATCGGTCATTGGCCACCTCCGATGACGGAGAGAATATCCCTACCGCTATTTCGGAATGGCCTGACAACAATCCGCAGTGCTCTGTTTTAGGCTGCTCACAAGCGCGCGCCATCGTCTGCAACAGATCGTCGCAAACCCGCGTAAACTCTGGTGTTTACTGCGTTTTCTGTGACGTACACATTGACAGGGTCATCAGGCTACGGCAGCATTAATTCCAATCGCGCCCGATCCTCTGGTGCTGGCTTAGTCCGGCATTACGTTCGGGCCTTCTTGTTTCTGGAACATGGAAGTTGTCTAGCCCAGCCCCTCCGAAGCCGTTCCGTACATACCCTGATTTGGTTGCGTTGCTGGCCAGCAGGGGGATGCAAATCCATGACCCGTCTCGTGCAGAACGCAAGCTCGCGCAGCTAGGGTATTACCGTCTCAGCGGTTACTGGTACCCGGCGCGAGAGTTCAAGATGAACGGCCTGCAGCAAGACGTCTGCTCGGTCACGGGCAAGCCTTTTCGTCTCGACACTTTCCAGGTCGCCACCTCTTTCGACACGATCGTAGACCTTTACAAGTTCGATAAACGATTGCGAATGCTGATGCTGGATGCAGTCGAGCGCCTGGAGGTTAACCTCAAGACCGTGATGGCTCACGAGGTTGGGTATCACGACCCGATGGCCTACGCCAATGTGAAATTCATTCTGCACAAATGGACTCAACCGTACACGGACCGCCGTGGCAATACGCGAAACAAGTGGACAGAGTGGAGTGTGAAGCAACAGTCGCACATTGCGCGGAGCAAAGAGGACTGTATTCAATGGCACTTGCGAGCCGGTAAGTCCATTCCTGTATGGGTCGCGGTGGAGGCATGGGATTTCGGGGATCTCTCAGAGTTTTTCGAGCTGCTCAATAGCAAGTATCAAAATCTCATACTCACGCGCCTCGGCTTGAACAACGCCAAGATGCTCAGTCGATGGATGCAGCAAACCAGCCATTTGCGCAACCGCTGTGCGCACCATACGCGTATCTGGAATCAGGCTTCGCCCAACCCGTTAGCGGTCCCCGCCGCCCCGTATTTTCAGACGTTGGGGCTGGATCAACATGCGCTCAAGCGGCTGTACGGATTAGTCGCGGTCATTTGGTTTCTGCTGCAGAGAATTGCACCAGCTTCGACCTGGATCCGCGAAGTTGCGGATCTGATCGACACCAAGCCTTCTATGCCGGGCTGCACTTTCAAAGCGATGGGGTTCCCGGATGAAACAGGGTTCCCTCGGAAACTGTTCGGGATTTAGCTGGCTTCTGGGGACACACAGTCGTGGTCTGTCCCCGTATTTCCGTTACCGTGCTTTCGCGGACTTCAATAATCGGGTAAAGCTGGAGATCGCGAGATGTATGTCATCTTGGGTATCCCCGTCCCACTCCTCAACCGTTTCCAGTTCTGCGCGTAACCTGGCGATACGTAGTTCGATCTCTTCGATTTCAGCGGTACCACATTGCCTAGCGATTGCTTGCCAGCCAGCATCAGAGATTTTTTCCTGGACAGATAAGCCGGACCGGGCATTTACGATTAGTTTCTGAAGGTTACTCATCTAAGATCTCGCCTGTAGGCTCACGTTGAGCTGGAGGCTTGGTAAAGGAAAGTGTTATGCCACCGCTGATATGGGACCCGTTTGACCTTTTCAATGTGCTTGGGGTTATCCCCTCTGAGGGAGAGTTTGGGGCATCACACCGGTACATCGTCGAACAAGGCCCCATCAGGCTCCAGCTGACAGTTTGGCAGTATGAGGCCGATGTGGAGATCCAACTATGGGCGGTTTCGCTGCCAAACCCAATAATCTGCTACTCAATGCTCGGATGCCCTGGTATTCGGGTCGTAGACGATAAGCGCGGTAGATTTTTAGAGTTTGCGGCGTCTAATACTTTCACAGGTCGCTACGACGGGTACTCAGTCATTCCTTACGGATTAAGGCTCTGGGTTGAACCGCAAGTTTTTCTTGAGCCGTTCACATATTCGACCTGACAGTGCCACGTCCTAAGTGAACTCACCTGAGCTCAATTTTTTGGAGCTTTTGAGAGAAATAAATTTGTCCCCTTTTCCCTCGACAAGGTTGTCAGTAGTTTCTGGGAGTTTAACTGCTGGGTCTGTAGTTAGAAAGGACTCTCCAAAGTTAAGACTTATATAACGAAAAATCGCGTCCCGACCGGGCTGATGAATTGGCTGAGCATCGGAATGGTGTTAAAAGCCCTGGCACATCTGCTCGGCGCGCCGACATTTAATATTCAACGCGGGATGGGGGTGTCCGCAATGGGAGAATGGCTGGGTAAAAATCACATCTGTGCCAACATGGCTGCCCCAAGTGATGACGTATCTAGCATAAATTAAGGGCCCTGCAATGGCCCTTTTGATACAATGGATATTAATCACTCAACATCCTAAAGCTAGACGTCAACCTTTCTAAACGTGATAGATATGCGACGTGCTCTCGGTACGCCTGCTTCCTTCCAACGTTTTGGAATCTCGTGATACCAATTTTTTCTAGCCTCTCCAGCCAAAACCGCAGCACTTCGACGTTCAAGCATCACCTTATACTTCTCGTCTATATCTGATTGTAATTTGCGGCTGAATATCATCTCCCAACTTTCAAGAAGGCTGATTGTAACGACTGCACCTCGGAAGCAAGGAATACAATCAATGTGCTTCGAAATTCCTTGATTTTCGAGGTACTCGTTCACGATAACCTGATCTGGTAGTTCTTTTAGATGTTTTTCTTTGTAGAGCCTCTTTCCCAAGAGTTCCGCCCATTTCGGCAATGGTCCTAAATACGCAGAAGGATCAATTTTCCTGGACTTATAGTCATATCGCCAACCATAGTGTTGCACTTTTCGACTCATAGATGAGTCCCAAGACGCCGAATCAATAGCCGCAAGCAACGCCGTCTCTTCCCGAGGGGTGATAAATTCTGGAATAATAATCAAGCCTTGCGGGGCGCCAGTTGGTTCTCTATTAGGCTGATTGGTGAAGGAGCGAGCAGGAGCGCGAGCTCTAGAACTTGTCAAAGCAGTCGAGATTTGCGCTCTTGAGCTAGACACATGAATAGGTACTTGCTCAAAAGAGTCGGGGCTAGCTGGCAATTCGGTTAATGAGGTCGAAGGATTGGGTATTTGTAGTTCTAACGATGAGGTCGCAAGCCAATGGCGAAAGCCGCGTACATCAAGGCTTGGCTCCAACTTACCAATCGACCCAAGAATAATTTCAACTCTTCCGTCAATTCGCAGCGTCGCAGTAGAAGCGTCGACTCGAGCCACACCTTTACCGAGCAAATCGTAAGTTCCTTCATTTAAAATGAGGGACTGTTTGATCAGCCAAGGACAGTGCTGTATAGCAACGGCTTCGGCACTGGCTCTACAGTTTTTCTTGGTCAAATCTAACTCGTACCATCGCCCTCTATTGCTGAATTTATGCTCAGCGAGTTTTAATGGACCTTTGCGTAATAGTACCGAGTCATGCTCAATGACCCAGTTTACTGGTCCTTGGAACAAGGCACTCCACTCGCTGGACGAAGTTTCGTCCATTAGCTGCCAAGTAGATATCGACAGGGATTTACGCGCCTCAATAGAGCCACGCAATTCCAAAGGTAACGCTCGGAATCCCGCTAGGTACCCAGTGAGAATCGCCCCTGTCCACCAAGCACCCGGAGGAATGGACGGTCTGTCTTTCTTCCAGAGCACATAGCGCTCTGGTTTGTGCCTCAACAGAACAAGCTGAAAAGCTAATTCCAATACGTCGTCTTTGATCCCAAGATCGCGAATACTGCCGAAATCTTTGAGAAGCTTCTCGGTTGTGTCTTCAAGGTGAGCTAGCCGCTCCTCATTGCCCCCTAGGACACGTGCGCGCTTACAAACTTCCTTTAACACCCAATCCGAGCGCCAGTCTTTTCGGTTATTGGGGTCAGAAAATACTTCGATAATCGCACGCCATAACGGCAAATGATTGTCTGAAACCTCCCTCTTCTGGGACCAAAGGGCCAATCCCAACCATGGGGTATCCACCACCTGGGCGGAATCTACAGATTGCTCCCTCGAGAACCAACCGCATAAGACTTGTAACCAGGGGCCAATCGCGGGCACGCATTCCAGGGCCATAGCTGCCGCGCCGCGCAGGGCGTCCCAATTCGCAGGAGGGTTCTTCAAGCCAAAGGGAAACTTTTGTCGTGCTGGGACCGGTACCTCAATTTTGCTTCCAAGGAATACCTCAACTGGTTGTTGGGGGCTTTCGATATCTGCAAAATTTCGCACCTGCGCCAGAAGATGCGCTCGGGTGTTGTCTGAGGGAACAGTGAAATGGTCCACCGCAAAAAGCGGTAACGGTCCGTTCCATAGAATCGCTTTATCCGATGGTTTCAGGCTAGCCAACGAAACGCTTACCCAAGCACTCTCACGCCATGCCATAACGTTAGAGTTAGGTAGCTTCGCTTGGTCGAACCAGACACACACAGCGGTAAATTTTTCTGGGATATGGGTGTCACAAGGTAACCCCACTCCCAGTAGGACCCCGCGCGACGCTTCAGGATACAACCACTCCTCACTAAGAAATCGCATCCAAGAGCGATGGTCCATCTCAATGACGAGAGGCGATCGGACCTCAGGCAAATTCGCCTTGAGGCCTGAGTCATTAAGAAAATCCAGCTGTGTTTCGGGGTAGTTTTTCATTGATCAAGAATATGGTTAGGAGGTAACGAGGTCAATTGCAACGGAGATAGTTGTCCTACGCCTAGGGGGCCGTTGACCAGCACCAATTTGTCGCGCGCGCGCGCGCACAACATGTAGAGACGTCGAGCCTGAATGGCCTCTGTAATAGGAAGAGATCGGTAAAGATCCTGTAGGTAGAGCGTATGAAATTCGAGGCCGATGGCTGATTCTCCCGAGATAATAGTCACTCCCGGATCGCGCATTTGAATCGCCGACTCAGCCCCTGCACCATCGGTATTTACATACGAATCGACCCGTGCATGCGGCATCCGCTCACGTAATAATTGTGCCATATGCTGAACGTGAGCCACTTGGTAAACAATGACACCAACGGACTCAGCTCGATTTTGTAGACGGGCAACGATCGTATCGGCGAGCGCTTCCCAGGTAGCAACGGCCATCAACTGTGGTCGATCGAAGCCAGCCCCCCTTCTAGGAGTCGCTACAGGCAGCGCCCGATCCTTATGGAAATGCGCAATAACATCTGCAATTTCTTGTGTGTTTCGGTGATTGACTGTTAAAACAAGGGCGTTATTAAACCCAGCAGCCCGCAAATCTTTAACGTGACAACCACCTTCATGGGTCGATTGATTTTCATCGGCAAAGACAGAGACAGCTTTTGCTTTAAAGCGAACCGCCCACACTATAAAGCCAATGGGTAAATTCTGTCCTTCATCAATAATCAAATGATCTAAATCATGTGCAGCGTTCGATTGTTCATATTTATCTAAAATTTTAGGCCAGTCAAAACTGTACTCCTGCAGTTTAGGCGCATATTCGCCAAATTTTTGGTAATAATCTTTCGAAATGTAAGAGTGCATAGTTGTTGAGTGAATATCGGCGCCCTCATGCTCCTTTGCTAGTTGAAGTGCGACCGCGGCTAGAAGGCGATTTCGAGTAACCAACACGACGGAGCGATGCAGTTCTGGGCTCACAAGTAGACGCGCCCGCCAAATAGCCATGGATGTCTTACCCGAACCAGGCGGACCGACAACCAAAACGGATTTGTCCGGTGGGTAGTCGTAAACATCGTGTTGTTCTGGAATGAGATCATTAAAGCTTGGCAGATGCATTGTTAGAACTCTGAAAGGGGTAGCATTGCTACTGCGGGGTTAAAAAAAAGCGCGTAGTGGATTGAACGATCTTTGTCACTGCCCGTAAAAGTCTCCGTGTTTTCGACAACCTCCCTAAAGCCGGCAGCTTCCAAACACTCCATAAATTCTGGATATAGTTTGCGTGCTTCGATGCGCCCAGTATTTGTGTACAGTAAAACGGCCGGCCCTAAACCAACCTTTTTTCGAGCAGCAACGATTTGATCGACAAGCACTTTGACGTTGATAGTGTCACTTGCCAAAAGATAGGAGAGAACGAAAATTGTGATTTCAGTGGCATTTTTTTGACCAAAATCTATTGTGTCGATGTTCTGGTGAAAACTGAATTGGGTACGTTCGTGAAACTCGCCAGCATCGCTAACTTTGAGTGCCAGTTTTTCGCCAAATGAGCACATCGTCAAAGAATGATCAATGCCAAAATACCGGTACGCAACACGATCACCGACGACATTCGCAAGTGAAAGTCCCGCGGTAAATGGACCACACCCAATATCGATTACAGTCGCGTTTTGAAACCGTTCTAAATCAGGCAATAGCTTTTCGAACGCATGGATCAATTCATCAACATGCGCTTTCTGATTAAGGTATGCGTACAACATGACGCGGTTGAGAGGAGTGAGGTCCTCAATTTGCAGATCAAAATTCGCCTGTCCCCCGCCAATGGCGTGCTTGAAGAGCCAAGGTACATTCCGTCCGAGCGGTTTATCAGGTTTGGTTCGATAGTCCGTTTGAATTGGGCGCACGATTGCCTGTCTGCGTAGATCTTCTAGCCAAGGCTTTCTATTAGGCATTTTTGTTTTCCCGAAAGAAAATTTTGCATTGTTATTGTTCACAAGGCATTTGCGACCATGTGCTGGTAGCAGCAATACGGAATTGTACTGGCTTAAAGATGGCTCATGGCCAGCACGATTGGCCAGTAAAACAAACTCTTCGCCTCATCCCTGACGTTGGCAAATTGAGGTGCAGCGTTTATCTGACTGGAATCAGCGCATAGCGCATCAGCGCTTTGGCTTTGTGGCTACTAACTCGCACTATGACGTCACATCGCTCGCACCAATGACCAGCTCGTATCACCGCTAAAGAGGCTTAGCAGTGATGGTCGCGGTGACATAACCACTGCATGCACGCAGCGTTATTCTCTAGGCTATTGGCGCTGATGCGATTTGACCCACTCAGCTGATTTTGAGTGATCTACGTGCTGTCCCTGAAATCGGCTACAAGGCCATCATTTACTAAGTATTCGGGTGGTTGAACGAATCCCGGCATTCTGGGGCAAATCGCATCAGCGCCAGTATTGAATCGCCCTTAAGTTCGTAGAAACACCCGAATGAGAGCTTTTGGCTGGAATCGGACTTGGCGAAGGCCGGTAGGCGGAAAAAACTGGGGGAAGGGGACTTGGAAAAGGGGGCAGTTTTGTTATCGGATTAGAAGGGCAACTAATGTCGGTCCAGCTGTCGAACGCTAGAGCTTTTTTATGTCGTCCGCCGTCATTCATTGAATGTCTTTTAGGTAACCCTTGAGCGCTATAAGCGAGGTATCTAGCTGCTCCATGGTCCGTGCAGCACTGAAATCTGTCGCCAATATATGCAGCTCGCGCCCCAGCGGCGTACCAACCCCACCTATCGCCTCAAGCGCCAGCCCCACGCACTCAGCTACTTTGACCTTAATGGTCGCGACATCACTTCTGCGTACCAGCAAGCCGAATAGGTCACGCTGGTAGTCGCCCATCATCAGGTCGTCGCGCAGGATCGGGCTTTGATCTTCCGTCTCGTAAGCCAGTTTCAGGGAGAAGAGGGCGACGCTTTCCAGCTGCAATTCCATGGGGGAATCCTTGTGAAATGTTCCACCGGTGCGGGAGGTGCGTGAGAAGAAGCAAGATCAAAAGATCGCAACCCTCGGCAGACCCCACACGACAGCAGTGCGGGCAATGGCTTTTCTACAGGCGAAAAAAAAGGCCTTGCAAAGCAAGACCTTTCTTAATTTTGGTGCCCGAGGGAGACTCGAAACTAACATTAATTACTTGATTGGTATAGATTAAATTGGATGTACATCTTTTTGTGTACATGAATTTATACTTGGCATGTATTTTGACGCGAGCAGGTGGGCGGGGGAAGATTTATGTTTCCGTCTTTTGAGTTTCCGACGAGATGCATGTTGTGTGAGTCAATGTTGTTAACAAAGCAATCAGGTTGGCGGAGTCTGGCCTGCCGCTATAGGCAATTGTCGACCCAGAACTGCCATCGACGACTCAGCTTATGGCATGTGTAGAATAGCGGTTTCCCCATTTTCAAAGGAATGAACCAGTGATCACTTGCCACGTCAGGTATGTAATCGATCCCTACCAGATCCCGGCTTTCGAAAACTATTCTCGCCATTGGATTCGTGTGGTGACCCGTATGGGAGGAAACCACCACGGCTACTTTCTACCAGCCGAAGGCGCCAACAACATCGCTTACTGTCTATTCAGCTTTTCCAGCCTGGCAGATTATGAGCAGTATCGTAGGGAGGCCGGAGTAGATCCTGAGTGCATTCAATTGGTGACGCAGGCTACCGAGCAAAAATTCATCCTGAGCTATGAGCGCAGTTTCCTTCGTCCCATTCTTGATTGAACTGACGTGTTTGCGGCCGCGCGCGGGCGCGCCAAAGAGACCGCTTTTGGCCGATTTCTGCCGGTCATAGTTACAGAGCGTGTTGGCCAAATCCGATGCAATCGGTGGTCAGAGCGAATGCAAATGACTGGCCAGGCCGAATGCAAACGTTGGGCAAGTGGAGTGCAATTTCGCACGCCAGCACTGCGAACCAGAAGTGCGAACTTGGGTGCGAACTCGTGGCCGGTATGCATTGGCGAGTGCGTACCAATGGTGCGTACCTGGCTGCGTACCAATGCCGGACAATTCTGTCTCAGAGACAGTTTCGCGCATTCCACCTGCGTGAAAAGTCTGCGTGAAACACTGCTTGAAAAAACGCAGTTAGGCACTTGAAGCGGCTCATTCATGGGGGTGTTTCCCCAAATGGGGGAGAATGAACACTTTGGCTCTGAGTAGAGCAGGTTTTGATTCACTCCAGTGCCCGCAGACGAGATGCGCCCGACACATGGGATGCTTCGGAGGCGATGGCAACGCCCTTCCTAAAATCGAGCACATTGGTCCTTCAGTACATGCGTAAATCAGATCGGCTATTCCAGGTAGTAAACCTGATCCGGGTACATCAGCCGATTACAGCGGAAGACTTGGCAGGGCGTATCGGGGTCTCAGTCCGCACGATTTATCGGTATGTCGACGACCTGTCTGTGAGCGGTATTCCTCTCTATGGCGTCGCTGGCGTTGGGTATGCTCTGCACGAAGGGTTTGAGCTGCCGCCTCTGACACTCACCCAGGATGAACTCGACGCGCTGATGCTGGGCGTTGAGATGCTTTCAAATTCCGCAGGCGCTGAACTCGCTTCTTCTGCAAGGACGCTGTTGAGCAAAGTTGCTGCCGTATTACCGTTCCGCAATACAGAACCATCACTCTCCAATATCCGCGCGTTGAGGGCTAAGCCCGTCACTCCAGACCAACGATATTTGGACGATCTCCACCGCGCTATTCAACAGGCGAGAGCCGTCCGCTTTTCATATTTCAGCTTGAGTGAAGAGATCTCGGACAGGACGGTGTTCCCCTTGGGCCTTTTCTACTGGGGAGGAAAGTGGACTGTCGGAACATGGTGTACGTCCAGAAAGGCATACAGAGACTTTCGAGTTGACCGGATACGAAGCCTGCAGATCATGATGGATGGTCAGAAGCTTGAGGCGGAATGGAACCTGCGGTCATACATGCAGTTTCAGTCTGATCAATGGGCGGCCCAACAACCTCTCAAGCACTGACAGTACGGTGTCAGTACGACCCCAGGATACTGGTCGCTCCTCACCACACAATTGGAGTGACATATGATGCAGAACAGCCATGTACTCGAGCTAGCAATTTTTACCGTCAAGGAAGGCTTCGAAAGCCAAATGCCTGAGTTGCGGTTGATGCTTCGGGAAACCCTCAAAGGGTTTGATGGGTTGATTGAGTTCTCAGGTTATTGTCCTGAACCACAAGGGCGTGTTTTCGCTGACCTGGCTAAATGGGACAGCCTTGAAAATGCTCAGAAAGTCGCACAGGCATTCGAGGGTGGAGATCCGAGGTTTGCTCCTTACGCCCGGGCGATTGAAGCACTTACGTTCATGGGACATTTTTACCCTGAGTAGAAACTCAGCGCCCTACTCTTAGGCTCCTTTCGCGCACGAGAGTTGTTGTCTATGTGACCAGCAAAAAGTGGTCACTGGTGGTGGTCACCGCAAATGTTCGCCACCTAGGGTATCCGCGCCGGATCAGCTCCAAACCGTGGATACCGACCGCTTTCTACTGAGGCTGTGTAAAAACGGTTTAGAGCAGGTTTGACAGTCAGAACCAGAACGAAAATCGCGTTCCTACGCAAATTTCAGGTCCGCTGATACACCAATCATTGGCAAATTTTACGTAGCGACGCAGGCTTCAAAACAGTGTCTGCGTTTCTACACAGCCTGGACCCACAGTGGCCGGTCATTCGTCTACGAAAGCGGGGTCGTTGATATGTCAACTGTCAACCACGTTAGAGTAGGTCCATGGTGGCCATGGAATCAGCCATACGGTAGCCCATCGCTTTGTAACCCGCCTGGCGCTTATCCCACATCCTCAGCAGCGCGACATTACCCTCGTCAACGAAGTCGATCACTCGCACGTCGGCCTTATCGGCATGCGATCGATGCAAGCGCCCAGCATATTGCTGAAGGATTCCCTTCCATGAGATGGGCATCGCCAGTACCAGCGTGTCCAACGGCGGGTGATCGAAGCCTTCACCTACTAGTTTTCCTGTTGCCAACAGCACCCGTGGAGCATCAGGGGGAAGGGACTCAAGCTCATGCATACGGGAAATCCGCTGTTTCTTAGGCACCCGCCCATGAAGCGTGAAAAGGTTATGCACGCGCGGCTTCAATTCTAATTCAAGGGCATCCACATGTTCCGTCCGCTCCGTTAGCACTAGAATTTTTCTACCCTCGTTGTATGCCAGCTCAATCTCCGAGACGATTTTGGCTGTCCGCTCAGAGTCTTCGGCTAGACGCCGAAAAACGTCCTGAATCCCAAAGCCGTCGGGGACCACTATTGGTTTGGGCAGTAATCGAGGCACGACAGATAGGTCATGGGGCGCACTCGCTGGTCGAGCAGCAGAATGTCGGATCGGTCCGCACTGCATGAAAATAATGGGCTGCTGCCCATCTCGGCGCACTGGGGTTGCTGTGAGTCCCAGTACGTACCGCGCGGTCGCGCTCCTCAGTAGTGCCTCGAATGACACTGCCGATAGGTGATGACACTCATCAACGATGATCTGGCCGTAGTTTTTTACCTGATCGCTGATCTCGCCTTTTCGCGATAACGACTGCATTACGGCAATGTCGATGATGCCGGTAAGCTTCGCTTTTCCGCCCCCAAGAGTACCAACGACACCATTCCCGACTCCCAAGAACGCCTGCAAGCGCTCTTGCCACTGCCTTAACAGCTCCGTCCGATGCACAAGCACCAACGTGTTAATGCCACGTGCGGCAATCAACGCAGCAGCACTCACCGTTTTACCGAAAGCTGTCGGTGCGCAGAGGATACCGGTGTCATGACTTAGCATTGCGCTGACAGCAGCCTCTTGGTCAGAACGCAGGGTCCCGAGAAAGCTCACGTCGATGGGGTCGCCCGCGAAGCGTTCGTCTTTAAGAATAGGGGTAACCCCGTTTTCCTCTAAAAGCTCCAGCGCAGCATCCAAACAGCCGCGTGGCAACGCAATATGTTTGGGGAAGTTCTGGGCACAGCCGATAATCCTTGGCTTGTTCCACACTGACATGCGCATGGCCTGAGCTTTGTAGAACTCAGGATTTTGAAAGGCAGCGAGCCGGACAAGCTGGTTTGCCAGTGGCTGTGGCAATTCCGACTTTTCAAAGTAAATTAAGTTAGCCAGCGTGATGTTCACAGCAGCAGGCAACGGGCATGTCAATTTACGTGATCTCGACTCACGATCTTTCCAAGGTTCTGCATCACCTTCGTCATCGAC
The DNA here is from genome assembly GCF_056406935.1 of Pseudomonas sp. P1_A1. NCBI lineage: Bacteria > Pseudomonadati > Pseudomonadota > Gammaproteobacteria > Pseudomonadales > Pseudomonadaceae > Pseudomonas > Pseudomonas sp. P1_A1. Next base: position 22,364 of record NZ_JBFTZE010000016.1, read on the forward strand.
ATAGGCGACCCCTAAAGGGTCCCGATTACCCATCGCCTGGATAATAACGGGCTGGATATCTTCTGGACTCATGCGCTGAATCGATGCCAGGAAGGCCCATTGATCAGGATGAGGCTCAAGCGAGTCGTCTACAAAAACGCTATTGTTTTGGGCCCTGGCCCGCTTTTGTAAAGGGAGCGCGATGAGATTTCCAAAGCCGCCTTTGGGCATATAGTCCTGGTTTGGAAACAGTCGATCATAGGAGCTGAGCGCCAACTGCCGGGTGCGCTCACAGGCATGACTGATGATTGCGGCACCGAGGCGGCGCGCATCGCAGGCAGGAACATTGCGCTCAAAGAAAATCCAGCCATGAGCCCCTTGGCCTGAGCGCGAGATTTCCAGCGCCACCGGGACGTTCAGCTCATGGCATGACTGCACAAAAGCTTTGGAATCATCACGCCATTCGGCCTCATCGAAATCGACCGCCAAAAAATAACAAGTGTCATCAGAGAGTAGGGGGTAGATACCAACGACCACTTCGCCCGCCAGATGGCGATAGACCACCTCATCGGTCAGTGGAAGCAGCTGGCGGTTACCGCAGTCGCCACATTTAATTCGGGGCTTCTCACAAACGCCAGGCCTCCATTCGTTTGCGCAAGCGGGTGCGTATCCTGATTTGCCTGCCTTGCTTTCCCAGCGGATGGGATAAACGTCCGTCCTACCACGAAACAAGCTTCGGAATAGGGCAAGCTTTCCATCAGTATCGAGTTGCTGTGATTGTTCTGCTTGGACAATCGCTATCTTGACTGGCTCAGCAGGCGGGCGCCATTCGATGCCATGAGCATCCAGCAAGGCAACCAATCTTGCATTCTCAGCCCTTAGCTTCGCCACCAGACTAGTGTCTATCACCGCCTTCAGCCTCTACGTCTMAGGTGAAGCCTGTAGCCTCGAGCTACAACCCTCAGTCCATCAGTAAAACATAGAGGTTATCAAACAACAGAGGTTAGGTTCAGGGGCTCAAGAGGTCCGCCCTAATCCCAATCAAATTGTTGGCTGGCTCAATCTGCCAGTTAGGGATACAGAGCGCGCAGTTGCTGGCATTCGGCTAACGTTGGAAATTCCAGGATTTTCCTAGGCGTAGAGTGATCAGGCTTGTGGTCAGCAGGTAGTAGTAGCGTGTCGATTTCGAGTTTGAGTTCATGTGGTGGTTCAAAAACCAAACGAGATGCTTTCTTTGCCATGTCCATGGATTATCTCGGTTCCAGCGTTCAGAAATGGCTGCTTGAATAGTCTTGGCCTGGCGGATGTGACGTTTGCGTGTGGCATGTGCTCCAGTCAGCACCCCAGCCAAGAAGATCTCCATATCGAATGGTTTATTCAAACCCGGCCACCGATGTACGCCGATACCACGTCGATTCGACCATGTCCCAGCTCATAGCTGATTTGTAAGCGTGCCTCTCGATCAAGGCGTGGATCGAGGCGCCTACACCTGCCACCGTTGATGGGCGCTAGGTGATGGGTGATCTGCTCATAGCGTTCGCACGCATAAGCCGCGCGCAGTTCGTGGAAACCTTTGAGATTGTGCTGATGGAGGATGTGTCGGGCGGGGCGGACGATTTCCCGTTGGAAATCGAGGTAGCTCTCGTTCGGTGCCAGCAGGTTGCGGCTACCGTCGGGAGAGACCTGTTCGGCGTACCTGAGCGCTTCGCGAATATGGTCATCCACCCTGATCCAACGAGGCGCGGTTGCGCCGCCGCGGCCACCTTTGGTGCCGTCCTGGATGTTGATTTTGTCGTAGTGTTCGACTTCACGCTTGAGTCGCGGTAGGTCGGCCAGAATCGCCTCACGCAAACGCATGCCGGTGGCACGTGCCAATTGTGCGATGGCAGCGGCACGCGGATGCTGTTCGCGGAGCGCATCGACAGTGAGCATCACTTGCTCGTGATCTTGGCCTTGAGGATTTGTCGTGCGCACGGTGATGCGCTGCGTTCCCAAAGCCTTGCTCGGACTTGGCACTTTCACATATTGATCACCGCGAAGCGCAGCCATGGTCCGATTCACACTGGACAACCGGTTTTGCGCAGTGGCGATGGCCAGCTCACCTCGTTCAACTTGTTGGCGTAGATGTCCGGCGTAGTCCATCAAGGTCTGCCGATCAATCTGCCGCGCATTGTTAAACCCCGGGCCATCCTCCGACCGACACCAGCGCACAAACGCCTGCCAACGATCGCTGTGCGCCTTGACCGTGCCGTAGTGCCCGCTGCCGAATAGGTCTTTCAAGGCCTGCGGACCGGCATAGCTCAGCTGCCGACCATAGCCAAAGTTGCGCCCATCCCGTCTACCGACCAACGCCATGATCAAACTCCTCTCGAAGCCAAACCGTTTGAAGTCTTTCCCCACGTCATCCCGCCAAGAATGCTGAGTGTTATCAGGGATCAAGGCCCCTGCGACCTGTGAGGGTTGTCCACTAACGCGGGACTGGCGGCTCTTTACGACCGGGAGCTTGGGCATCTCATGATCTGACCTCCTGAGCACTTCCAAAGGAGTGGGCGGGTGGAGGCTGCGCTGGCTGACGAGACCAGCGCCGCGAGATCCTGAGTCAGGTGAAGGCAGTGATGCGGTGACCGGGGCATGCCTGACTGTCAGTCAGGTGCAGTCCATTCCGTGGGCTGCGGCACCATCATTTGCATCGCTGTGGCTGGTGACTTCGGTGTTTGTCACGCCGATTGTCACGAGGGGGAATGCCGCAAAGCCTTGTACGAGTTGGGCTGCAGCAGCGGTTGGAGCGCCCGTCTCTTTCCGGGAGAAAGAGACGGGCGCAGGTTGGCGCAAGGAAATGGCCAAGCGGATAGGTTGCTGCAGAGCAGCTATGAAAGGGGATGAGTTGCCGCAGTGGGCAACTGGTAAAAATAGGCATCCATCACATCGCTGTGACCGTGCGAGCCGCCGGACGCTAATCGCACTTTGGGAGAACCACCACAGTGTGGCGTAGCCTTAAAGGTTCTGGCTACCTGGGTTGCTGTCAACGACAGCGTTTGCACGATCTTTTCTACGCTCTCCGATAGACAGGGTCAAGGCTCGACTTTTCGAGAATTCTGCGGCTGCGAATGGCATAAGCCGTCTATGGAAATCCGTGGTTTCTAGAAGACGGTTATGCTGATTTTTAGATTTTTCAAGTGAGGCCCTTCCAAGCAGGGCGGCTTTGCAGCCCTGCTTGGAAGGGCCCGCGTGGAAGGCAAAGCTGTGGAGATTTCACTGACGTGTTAGCGCTGGAATGCGCCACGCTCATCTTCCAAGGCGCTGATGCCACCACCGGCCGAGTTAACTCCGAGAAGCTCCGAAGACTTACGCGACAGAAACTGATTAACCCGCGTATCAAACTGATCCCGCAGGCTCGCCGTAATCCCAGCCCTGAGCGCATCGAGATAATCGGCATACCACTGCATCATGATCCGCCGTTGCGTCAGGTACAGTGCCTGGTTGTACTCCCCAGCAATGCCACCCTCGACATGCGCCAGTTGACTTTCAACATGATCCTTCAGCCACCCATGTTCGCGCAGCAGCGTGCTCGCGGTGTGGCGAACGCCATGGCTCACCATCCGCCCTTTATAGCCAATCTTGGCAAACACCAGATTGATCGTGTTCTCGCTGATGACGGGCCGTTTCTCTCCACTACCCGGAAACAGGTAGCGGCTGCGTCCAGTGCATTGGTGCAGCTTGATCAGCATCGCGATCAGTTGATGGGGCAGGGGACTGACATAGTCCCGGCGCATCTTCATGCGTTCAGCCGGTATGGTCCACGTCCCTTCTTCAAAATCGATTTCATCCCACGTCGCATACCGAACCATGCCGGGTCGGCTCGCCGTCAGTATTGCCATCCACGAAGCAATCCTCGACGGCAACCGGCTGGTGGTCTTGCTCAGTGCCTGAAGAAATTCCGGCAGTTCGCTTTCATGCAAATGCGGATAGTGCTCAGGGGAAGGCGGCGCCAACGCGATGGCATGAAGTTCTGAAGCCGGATTGTGTTCGCACAACCCCCGCGCAATCGCCTGACTGAAAATTTGCTTGAGCCAAGTCCGAGCCTTGTCTGCCACATTGAACGCCCCGCGCTTTTCGATGCTGGCCTGCAACTTCGCGCAGTCGGCGCGAGTAATGTGCTCCAACTGCATCTCGCCGAGTGCCGGTAGCAGATCCTTGTCGAGGTAGTCGCGAATCTTCTTTAGCGTCGCATGGCTGCGGCCGGAGTCGGCCTTGAACTGATACCAGTACTCCGTAGCTCGCCTGAAGGTGTTGAGGCCAGCCTCCCGTTGCTGCTGCTTGTCATCCCGGCGTTTGGCTCCAGGATTGGTTCCTTCCTTGAGCAGCTTGCGGCATTCGGCAGCCCGTTCGCGAGCTTCCTGCAAGGAGATGCTCGGGTAGACGCCCAATGACATGCGCGCCGGGCGACCATGATACGAATAGCGGAAATGCCAGTACTTGTGGCCGTTCGGCTGGACTAGAAGGGCAAGACCCGAACTATCACTCAGCGTGTATTGCTTGTCGGCAGGCTTGGACGCTTTGACTTGCAGGGCAGTGAGGGGCATGGCTGTACACCTCCGGTTCTCGAACTGGAATCTGTACAGAAAATGTACCAAAAAGAGGCTGGCTTGCAAGGGACGGGGATGGAACCCCAGAGACCAAAAAGCCCGCAGTTAGCGGGCTCTAGGGGTGTTGCGTAGACGCTGGTAGGCGTCTATGTACTGCAAATGGTGCCCCGAGGGAGACTCGAACTCCCACTCCTTTCGAAAACGGATTTTGAATCCGCCGCGTCTACCAATTCCGCCATCAGGGCTCAATGGCGGCGAAGTATAGAGAGGTGAATACCGCTGGTCAATCAGGTACATGGAGAATTTTTGATATTTCCGCTAGACTTCCCGGCCCTGCTAGACGAACCCCATCATGCGCGTTGCTGACTTTACCTTCGAGCTCCCTGATTCGCTGATTGCTCGCCATCCTTTGGCCGAGCGTCGCGGTAGTCGCCTGTTGACCCTGGATGGGGTCAGCGGCGCCCTGGCACACCGTCAATTCACTGATTTGCTTGAGCATTTGCGCCCGGGCGATTTGATGGTGTTCAACAATACCCGGGTGATTCCGGCGCGGCTGTTTGGCCAGAAAGCTTCCGGCGGCAAGCTGGAAATTCTGGTGGAGCGGGTGCTCGACAGTCATCGCGTGCTGGCCCATGTGCGTTCCAGTAAGTCGCCCAAGCCGGGGTCGAAGATTTTGATCGACGGCGGTGGCGAGGCCGAGATGCTGGCGCGTCACGATGCGTTGTTCGAGCTTAAGTTTGCCGAAGAGGTGTTGCCGCTGCTCGATCGCGTCGGGCACATGCCGTTGCCTCCTTATATAGACCGCCCGGATGAAGGCTCGGACCGCGAGCGTTATCAGACGGTGTACGCCCAGCGCCTGGGCGCGGTGGCGGCGCCGACGGCGGGGCTGCATTTTGATCAGCCGCTGATGGAGGCGATTGCCGCCAAGGGCATCGAGACCGCATTCGTGACCTTGCACGTCGGCGCTGGCACTTTCCAGCCAGTGCGCGTGGAGAAGATCGAAGATCACCACATGCACAGCGAATGGCTGGAAGTCGGCCAGGACGTGGTCGATGCCGTTGCGGCCTGCCGCGCTCGCGGCGGTCGTGTGGTGGCCGTGGGGACCACCAGCGTGCGTTCCCTGGAAAGTGCCGCGCGCGATGGCGTGCTCAAGCCGTTCAGTGGCGACACCGATATCTTTATCTACCCGGGCCGGCCGTTTCATGTGGTCGATGCCCTGGTCACCAACTTCCATTTGCCCGAATCCACACTGTTGATGCTGGTTTCGGCGTTCGCCGGTTATCCCGAGACCATGGCCGCCTATAAAGCCGCCGTCGACAACGAATACCGCTTTTTCAGCTACGGTGATGCGATGTTTATCACCCGTAATCCCGCACCACGTGGCCCTGAGGACAAAGAATGAGTCGCCAAAGTCGTATGTCGTTTGAGTTGCTTGCTACTGACGGCAAGGCGCGTCGCGGTCGTTTGACCTTCCCGCGCGGCACCGTCGAGACCCCGGCCTTCATGCCGGTGGGCACGTACGGCACGGTCAAGGGCATGCTGCCGCGGGATATCGTCGCCACCGGCGCGGAAATCATTCTGGGCAACACCTTTCACTTGTGGCTGCGTCCTGGCACCGAAGTGATCAAGAAGCACGGCGACCTGCACGATTTCATGCAGTGGAAAGGCCCGATTCTGACCGACTCCGGCGGTTTCCAGGTGTTCAGCCTGGGCGCCATGCGCAAGATCAAGGAGGAGGGCGTGACCTTCGCTTCTCCGGTCGACGGCGCCAAAGTGTTCATGGGCCCGGAAGAGTCGATGCAGGTCCAGCGTGACCTGGGCTCCGACATTGTGATGATCTTCGACGAATGCACCCCGTACCCGGCCGACGAAGACGTCGCTCGCGTATCGATGGAGCTGTCGTTGCGCTGGGCTCAGCGTTCGAAAAACGCCCATGGCGACAACACGGCGGCGTTGTTCGGCATCGTCCAGGGCGGCATGCACCAGGATCTGCGCATGCGTTCGCTGGAAGGCCTCGACAAGATCGGCTTCGACGGCCTGGCCATCGGTGGTCTGTCGGTGGGCGAGCCCAAGCACGAGATGATCAAGGTGCTCGATTACCTGCCGGGCCAGATGCCGGCTGACAAACCTCGTTACCTTATGGGCGTTGGCAAACCGGAAGATCTGGTTGAGGGTGTGCGCCGCGGTGTGGACATGTTCGATTGCGTGATGCCAACCCGTAATGCCCGCAATGGGCATCTGTTCATTGATACCGGCGTGCTGAAGATCCGTAACGCGTTCCATCGCCATGATGATTCGCCGCTCGATCCGACCTGCGATTGCTATACCTGCCAGAACTTCTCCCGCGCTTATCTGCATCACCTGGACAAGTGCGGCGAAATGCTGGGAAGCATGCTCAATACCATCCATAACTTGCGCCATTATCAAGTGCTTATGGCTGGTTTGCGCGAGGCTATTCAACAGGGTACATTGGCCGCCTTTGTCGATGCCTTCTACGCCAAACGCGGGTTGCCTGTTCCGCCTTTGGACTGAGTTTTCTGACCCCAAGATTCAACATTTGCAACTGGAGTGCTAAATGAGCTTTTTTATCTCTAATGCCATGGCTGACGCTGCTGCACCTGCGGCAGGCCCGATGGGCGGCGGCTTTGAGTGGATTTTCCTGGTCGGTTTCCTGGTCATCTTCTACCTGATGATCTGGCGTCCACAGGCCAAGCGCGCCAAAGAGCAGAAGAACCTGCTGAGCAGCCTGCAAAAAGGTGACGAAGTTGTGACCACCGGTGGTATCGCCGGCAAAATCACCAAAGTCTCCGACGACTTCGTGGTTCTGGAAGTGTCCGACACCGTTGAAATGAAGTTCCAGAAAGGCGCCATCGCCGCCACGCTGCCAAAAGGCACGCTCAAAGCGATCTAAGTTACAACTTCTACTCAATCGACGGGGCGCGCAAGGCGCCCCGCGTCATAAGCGGGCGGCGTGATGCTGAACAAATACCCTCTGTGGAAATACATTCTGATCCTGGCGGTGCTGGCGGTCGGTCTGATTTATTCCGCTCCCAATCTATATCCTGATGACCCGGCCATTCAGGTCAGCGGTGCAAGCACTGCGCTGCAAGTCAATCAGGCTGATCTGGACCGTGTGAGCACCGCGCTCAAGGAATCCGGGATCAACGTCAAGGCGGCCACGCTGGCGGCAAACGGCAAGGGCGGTCTGATTCGCCTGGTCAAGGCTGAAGACCAGTTGCCAGCCAAAGACGTCGTGCGCAAGGCATTGGGCGATGACTACGTCGTTGCACTGAACCTGGCGCAAACCACCCCGCAATGGCTGCGCAGCCTGGGCGCGCACCCGATGAAGCTGGGCCTGGACTTGTCCGGTGGTGTGCACTTCCTGCTGGAAGTGGACATGGACAAAGCCCTCGACGCACGCCTGAAAGTCTACGAAGGCGACGTCAAGAGCCTGTTGCGTAAAGAGAAGCTGCGCTATCGCAGCCTGCCGCAGCTGGGCGGTGCCATTCAGCTGGGCTTCACCGATGAAGACTCCCGCGAACAGGCCCGTGCGCTGATCCGCAAGAACTTCAACGATTTCGACATTGTTCCGGCCGACCTCAATGGCCAACCGGTACTGCGTCTGGCGATGACCCCGGCCAAGCTGGCGGAAATCCGTGAATACTCCATCAAGCAGAACTTGACCACGGTACGTAACCGCGTCAACGAGCTGGGTGTTGCCGAACCTATCGTTCAGCGCCAGGGCGCCAACCGCATCGTGGTTGAGCTGCCGGGCGTGCAAGACACCGCAGAAGCCAAGCGTATCCTCGGCAAGACGGCCAACCTGGAGTTCCGTCTGGCGGCTGAGCCTGGCGCTTCGAAAGCCACTTCCGAGGAGTTCGAGTTCCGTGAAGGCAAGCGTCCTCCGGCTCTGATCGAGCGTGGCCTGATCATCACCGGTGACCAGGTGACTGACGCCAAGGCCGGCTTCGGCGAGCACGGTACGCCAGAAGTGAACATCCGTCTGGATGGCCACGGTGGCGAGCTGATGAGTCGTGCGACTCGCAGCAACGTCGGCCGCAGCATGGCGGTAATCTTCATCGAACAGCGTCCGGTCACCACTTACGTCAAGCAAGTGGTCAACGGCGTCGAGAAAGACGTGCCGGTTCAGACGTTCAAGGAAGAGAAGAAGATCATCAGCCTGGCGACCATCCAGTCGCCGCTGGGTGCCCAGTTCCGCATCACTGGCCTGAACGGCCAGGGCGAATCGTCCGAGCTGGCGCTGTTGCTGCGTGCCGGTGGTCTGGCGGCTCCGATGTACTTCGCTGAAGAGCGCACCATTGGCCCGAGCCTGGGTGCCGACAACATCACCAAAGGTATCGATGCATCGTTGTGGGGCATGCTGTTTGTCTCGCTGTTCATCATGGCCATCTACCGCTTCTTCGGCCTCATCGCCACCGTCGCGCTGGCAGTGAACATGGTGATGCTGCTGGCCTTGATGTCGCTGCTGGGGGCAACGCTGACCCTGCCGGGTATCGCCGGTATCGTATTGACCATGGGTATGGCGGTCGACGCCAACGTCCTGATCTTCTCGCGGATACGTGAAGAGATCGCGGCCGGCATGACCGTACAACGGGCAATCAACGAAGGCTTCGGCCGGGCATTCACCGCGATTCTCGACGCCAACCTGACAACCTTGTTGGTGGGCGGGATTCTCTTTGCCATGGGCACCGGCCCGGTCAAAGGGTTCGCCGTGACCATGTCCCTCGGGATCTTTACCTCGATGTTCACGGCCATCATGGTGACCCGCGCGATGGTCAACCTGATCTTCGGCGGTCGTGACTTCAAGAAGTTGTGGATTTAAGGGGCTGCCATGTTACGTACAATCAACTTCATGGGCGTTCGCAACTTTGCGTTCGGCGTCACATTGTTCCTTACCGCGCTGGCAATGTTCAGTGTCTTTCATAAGGGCATGAACTGGGGCCTGGACTTCACCGGTGGTACGCTCATCGAGCTGACCTACGAGCGTCCGGCCGATGTCACCAAGGTGCGTGAGCAACTGGCTACAGCCGGTTATCACGAAGCCATCGTGCAGAACTTCGGTGCGACTACCGATCTTCTGGTGCGCATGCCTGGCGAAGACCCGCAACTGGGTCACCAGGTGGCTGAAGCGCTGCAGAAAGTCGGCGGCGACAACCCGGCTCAGGTCAAGCGTGTCGAGTTCGTCGGCCCGCAGGTGGGTGAAGAACTGCGCGACCAGGGCGGCCTCGGCATGCTGATGGCGCTGGGCGGCATCCTGATCTACCTGGCGTTCCGCTTTCAGTGGAAGTTTGCGGTCGGTGCGATCGTGTCCCTGATCCACGACGTGATCGTGACCGTCGGTATCCTGTCGTTCTTCCAGATCACCTTCGACCTGACGGTGCTGGCGGCGGTACTGGCGATCATCGGTTACTCGCTCAACGACACCATCGTGGTATTCGACCGGGTTCGTGAGAACTTCCGCGTCCTGCGCAAGGCCAGCCTGATCGAGAACATCAACATCTCGACCACGCAAACCCTGCTGCGGACCATGGCGACGTCGATCTCCACCTTGCTGGCGATCGCGGCCCTGCTGTTCTTCGGCGGCGACAACCTGTTCGGCTTCTCCATTGCCCTGTTCATCGGTGTTCTGGCGGGTACTTACTCCTCGATCTACATCGCGAACGTGGTGCTGATCTGGCTGAACCTGAACAGCGAAGACCTGATTCCTGTGGCGACGAGCGAGAAGGAAGTCGACGACCGTCCATAACGGTTATCGTTTTCCTGCTGCAAGCCGAGAAGGCGCGAGTGTTGAACTCGCGCCTTTTTTTATGCTCCAAGGCTGGGAGAAGCGCGGGTATGTCCCGTCTGTTATAGCCAGGAGGTTCATGTGAACAAGTCGTTGCTGGTTGGTGCGGTATTGGGTGCTGTCGGTGTGACTGCCGGTGGTGCTGTTGCCACCTACAAACTGGTAAAAAGCGGCCCTGAGTATGCACAAGTGCTGGCCGTTGAACCGGTCAAGACACAAATCAAAACTCCACGTGAAGTGTGCAAGGACGTTACGGTGACCCGGCAAGCGCCGGTGAAAGATCAACACCAGATCGCCGGTACGGTGGTCGGCGCCTTGGCTGGCGGCCTGTTGGGCAACCAGATCGGCGGCGGCACGGGCAAGAAAATCGCCACAGTGGCCGGTGCGGTCGGCGGCGGTTATGCGGGTAACAAGGTGCAGGAAGGCATGCAGGAGCGTGACACCTACACCACGACTCAGACTCGCTGCAACACGGTCAATGACATCAGCGACAAGGTCGTAGGCTACGACGTTCGTTATTCGCTGGACGGCAAGGAAGGCAAAGTGCGGATGGATCGCGATCCGGGCAATCAGATTCCGGTCGACAAGGATGGCAAGCTGATCCTGGGGCAGAACGAACCGGCCCGGTAATGAGCTGAGCGTCTACTCAAAAAGAAGCATCCCGCAAGGGATGCTTTTTTTGTGCCCGAATTTCATGTGTCACCCTCAACGTGTTATGAAAGACTCTTCATTTTTGCGGCCTTTTGTCCGCCAGTTCTGAGCCCCCATGCCTGCCATCGATCATCCCCTGATAGACCAGTTCCTCGACGCCCTGTGGCTGGAGAAAGGCCTTTCCGATAACACCCGCGATGCCTATCGCAGCGACCTGGCCTTGTTCAACGGCTGGTTGCAGGATAAGGGCCTGGAGCTGATCAACGCCGGGCGCGAGTTGATCCTCGATCACCTGGCCTGGCGCCTGGAGCAAAACTACAAGCCCCGTTCTACGGCGCGTTTTCTTTCCGGCGTGCGTGGTTTCTATCGCTATTTGCTGCGGGAAAAGCTGATCGCCGTCGATCCGACCCTGCGTGTCGATATGCCGCAACTGGGCAGGCCATTGCCTAAATCCTTGTCGGAAGCCGATGTCGAAGCCTTGCTGGCCGCGCCGGACCTGAGCGAAGCCATCGGCCAGCGTGACCGCGCCATGCTTGAGGTGCTTTACGCCTGTGGCTTGCGGGTAACGGAGCTGATCAGCCTGACGCTGGAACAGGTCAACCTGCGTCAGGGCGTGCTGCGGGTGATGGGCAAGGGCAGCAAGGAGCGGCTGGTGCCGATGGGCGAGGAGGCGATTGTCTGGGTCGAGCGCTACATGCGCGATGCCCGTGGCGAGTTGCTGGGCGGGCGTCCCAGCGATGTGCTGTTCCCCAGCCAGCGCGGTGAGCAGATGACCCGCCAGACCTTCTGGCATCGCATCAAGCACCAGGCCATGGTCGCCGGGATCAGCAAGTCACTGTCGCCGCATACCCTGCGCCATGCCTTCGCCACGCACCTGCTCAACCACGGCGCAGACCTTCGGGTGGTGCAAATGTTGCTCGGCCACAGCGATCTCTCCACCACCCAGATCTATACTCACGTCGCCCGGGCGCGCTTGCAGGATCTGCATGCCAAGCATCACCCTCGGGGTTAATGCAGTCCTTGGGATGGGAGTGCCGACCTGTGCCGAGGGGCCTTATGTGGTAGGCTTTGCCGGTTTGCACGATGGGCGGTTATGACCCGGTGTTTCGGCTCGGGTGTTCTGATCGTTCCATTTGTCCGCCTTCAGGAGTTCTCATGCGTCTGACCCAGATTTTCGCCGCCGCAGCCATTGCGTTGGTCAGCACCTTTGCTGTCGCCGATGACGCGGCCGACAAAGCCATTCGTAAAAGCCTGGAAAACCTCCAGCTCGACGTGCCGGTCGAAACCATCACCGCCAGCCCGCTGCCAGGTCTGTACGAAGTCAAGCTCAAGGGCAGCCGCGTGCTTTACGCCAGCGCCGACGGCCAATACGTCGTTCAGGGCTACCTGTTCCAGCTCAAGGACGGTAAACCGGTCAACCTGACCGAGAAGACCGAACGCCTGGGCATTGCCAAGCTGATCAACGACATTCCAGTGGCGGAAACCGTGGTCTACCCGGCCATCGGCGAAACCAAGTCGCACATCACCGTGTTCACCGACACCACTTGCCCGTATTGCCACAAGCTGCACGCCGAAGTGCCTGAGCTGAACAAGCGCGGCATCGAAGTGCGTTATGTGGCGTTCCCGCGCCAGGGCCTGGGCTCGCCGGGTGACGAGCAACTGCAAGCCGTGTGGTGCTCGAAGGACAAGAAAGCAGCCATGGACAAAATGGTCGATGGCAAGGAAATCAAGGCCGCCAAGTGCGATAACCCGGTGTCCAAGCAGTTTTCCCTCGGTCAGTCGATTGGCGTGAACGGTACACCGGCCATCGTTTTGGCTGACGGTCAGGTCATTCCGGGCTACCAGCCTGCGCCACAAGTCGCCAAACTGGCACTGGGCGCGAAGTAAATTCGCATCGTCACGGCCAGCCTTTGACGAGCGTGGTCCGGCGGCAGCATTTGCCGGGCCATCAATAGAGAGCCGCGAACCTGCGGCTGTTTTCACGGCCGGCCTCGAGTCGGCCGTTTTATGGGGAGTTCACAGTGAAACCGGTCAAAGTAGGCATCTGTGGGTTAGGGACCGTCGGTGGCGGTACCTTCAACGTACTTCAGCGCAACGCCGAGGAAATTGCTCGTCGTGCCGGGCGTGGAATCGAAGTGGCACAAATTGCCATGCGCACGCCAAAGCCTCAGTTCCAGACGACCGGTATTGCGATTACCAACGATGTCTTCGAAGTGGCCACGAACCCTGAGATCGACATCGTCATAGAGCTGATGGGCGGCTATACCGTTGCCCGCGAGCTGGTACTCAAGGCCATCGAGAATGGCAAGCATGTGGTCACCGCGAACAAGGCACTGATTGCCGTTCACGGTAATGAAATTTTCGCCAAGGCTCGCGAGAAGGGCGTGATCGTTGCGTTCGAAGCGGCCGTGGCCGGCGGCATTCCGGTGATCAAGGCGATCCGTGAAGGCTTGTCCGCCAACCGTATCAACTGGGTGGCCGGCATCATCAACGGCACCGGTAACTTCATCCTTACCGAAATGCGTGAAAAAGGCCGGACCTTCGAAGACGTGCTGGCCGAAGCGCAGGCCCTGGGCTACGCCGAAGCCGACCCGACCTTCGACGTCGAAGGCATCGACGCCGCCCACAAGCTGACGATCCTGGCTTCCATCGCGTTCGGCATTCCGCTGCAATTCGACAAGGCCTACACCGAAGGCATCACCAAGCTGACCACCGCTGACGTGAACTACGCCGAAGCGCTGGGCTATCGCATCAAGCACCTGGGCGTGGCGCGCAGCACCGCGGCCGGTATCGAGTTGCGCGTGCACCCGACGCTGATCCCGGCCGATCGCCTGATCGCCAACGTCAACGGCGTGATGAACGCGGTGATGGTCAACGGTGATGCTGCCGGTTCGACCCTGTTCTACGGTGCTGGCGCCGGTATGGAACCGACCGCTTCGTCGGTCATCGCCGACCTGGTGGACGTGGTTCGCGCCATGACCTCCGACCCGGAAAACCGTGTGCCGCACCTGGCCTTCCAGCCGGATTCGCTGTCGGCCCACCCGATCCTGCCGATCGAAGCCTGCGAAAGCGCCTACTACCTGCGCATTCAGGCCAAGGACCATCCGGGCGTGTTGGCCCAGGTGGCGAGCATCCTGTCGGAGCGCGGCATCAACATCGAATCGATCATGCAGAAGGAAGTCGAGGAACACGACGGCCTGGTGCCGATGATCCTGCTGACCCATCGCGTGCTGGAACAGCACATCAACGATGCGATCGCTGCCCTGGAAGCCTTGGCGGGCGTGGTCGGTCCGGTTGTACGGATCCGCGTCGAGCACCTGAACTAAGCCGTTATCGTTCACCGGGTCCGCGTGCGGGCCCGGGTTTGCGAACACTGTCTATTGGAGCCAGTCATGCGTTATATCAGTACCCGCGGCCAGGCACCGGCCCTGAATTTCGAAGACGTCCTGCTGGCCGGTCTAGCCACCGACGGCGGTCTGTACGTCCCGGAAAACCTGCCACGTTTCACTCAGGAAGAAATCGCTTCCTGGGCTGGCCTGCCGTATCACGAGCTGGCCTTCCGGGTGATGCGCCCGTTCGTCACCGGTAGCATTCCGGATGCCGATTTCAAAAAGATTCTTGAAGAAACGTACGGCGTGTTTTCCCACAACGCCGTGGCGCCGTTGCGTCAGCTGAACAGCAACGAATGGGTGCTGGAGCTGTTCCACGGCCCGACCCTGGCGTTCAAGGACTTCGCCCTGCAACTGCTCGGTCGCCTGCTCGACTACGTGCTGGAAAAACGTGGTGAGCGCGTGGTGATCGTCGGCGCTACCTCCGGTGACACCGGTTCGGCGGCCATCGAAGGCTGCAAGCATTGCGAAAACGTCGACATCTTCATCCTGCACCCACACAACCGCGTGTCCGAAGTGCAGCGTCGCCAGATGACTACCATCTTCGGCGAGAACATCCATAACATCGCGATCGAAGGCAACTTCGATGACTGCCAGGAAATGGTCAAGGCGAGCTTCGCCGACCAGAGCTTCCTCAAGGGCACTCGCCTGGTAGCGGTGAACTCGATCAACTGGGCGCGAATCATGGCCCAGATCGTTTACTACTTCCACGCAGCCCTGCAACTGGGTGGCCCGGCGCGTTCGGTATCGTTCTCGGTGCCGACCGGCAACTTCGGCGATATCTTCGCCGGTTACCTGGCGCGCAACATGGGCCTGCCGATCAACCAGTTGATCGTCGCCACCAACCGCAACGACATCCTGCACCGCTTCATGAGCGGCAATCAGTACGTCAAGGAAACCCTGCACGCCACGCTGTCGCCGTCCATGGACATCATGGTCTCGTCGAACTTCGAACGCCTGCTATTCGACCTGCACGGTCGCAACGGCGCGGCGATTGCCGGTTTGATGGACACCTTCAAGCAGGGTGGCGGTTTCAGCGTCGAACAGGAACGCTGGACCGAAGCACGCAAGCTGTTCGATTCGCTGGCCGTGGATGACGCTCAAACCTGCGAAACCATTGCCGAAGTCTTCGAGCAAACCGGCGAGCTGCTGGACCCGCACACCGCCATCGGCGTGAAGGCCGCGCGCGAATGCCGTCGCAGCCTGGATATCCCGATGGTGATCCTGGGCACGGCTCATCCGGTCAAATTCCCGGACGCGGTGGAAAAAGCCGGTGTAGGAAAAGCACTCGAACTACCTGCACATCTTTCTGATTTGTTTGAGCGAGATGAGCGTTGCACCGTGTTGCCGAACGACCTGAAAGCCGTGCAGACCTTTGTCAGTCAGCATGGCAACCGCGGCAAGCCACTGTAACCGGTAAAAGCTGTCACATTTTGAAGCCCGTCTCCTGACGGGCTTTCTCATTTCTGCATGCCACACTTGTCGGGTTTCGTAAATGAAGAGCCGCCCATGAAGGGCGGGCGAGACGATCACCAAGGAAGTGGCAATGCTGTTTTTTAGAGGGTTTAAACCAGCTGCGTGCTGGATATTTCTGGTCGGCGCCATGTGCTTTGCTCAATGGGGGCTGGCGGCGCAATTGGCGGCTTATGAGCCCCGGGGGGCGGTCGCCGAGGCCGCTATCGGGCTAGACGCTCAGGAGCTGCAATGGATTGCGGAACATCCGACGGTCACCGTCGCGTCAGCGCAGTACCCGTTGTATTTGTTCAAGGATGAGCATGGACACTGGAGCGGGTTGAACAACGATGTGCTCAACCGCATCAGCGCCATGACAGGGCTGAAGTTCCTCCATGAAGAGACGTTTTCCACCGATCAGTTGCTGGAGCGGCTGGAAAGCGGCGCGGCAGACATGAGCACCACACTGGCAATGAGTGAGGAGCGCAAGGAGTTCCTGGATTTCAGTCATGCGTTCGGTGGTGCGGGCTGGGTGTTCGTCGGGCGAGCGGGCGCGCCAGCGGTGCAATCCATGCAGCAGCTGTCGAAAAGAGTACTGGTGCTGCCAGCCCGGCATGCGCTGGAGGCGACCATTCGTCGCGACTATCCGGCCATTGAGCTGCGTTCGGTCAAAACCTACGCCGAGGCCAGGGCGCTGGTCGAAAGCGGCGAAGCCTACGCCACCATCGAGAACGAAACCGGGGCGCAGCTCTATCCGTCCGGGCAGCTCAAGGTGGGCGATACGGTGGAGGGTAAATGGGAGGCTGATCATCTGGCGCTACGCAAAGGGCAGCCGCAATTGTTGAGCATCCTCAACAAGGCGCTCGAAGCGTTTCCGCCTGCCGAGTTACGTGCGATTCGCTTGAAGTGGCTCGATGGCATTGTTCCTGTACAGACGCCTTCGACGTGGCAGC
Organism: Pseudomonas sp. P1_A1; assembly: GCF_056406935.1. NCBI lineage: Bacteria > Pseudomonadati > Pseudomonadota > Gammaproteobacteria > Pseudomonadales > Pseudomonadaceae > Pseudomonas > Pseudomonas sp. P1_A1. The sequence continues at coordinate 39,180 of NZ_JBFTZE010000016.1, forward strand.
AAATAACCGAATGGGGCTGTTGGAGCGTTTTTTTCGCCAGTGTTTTTGCGCTGCTATCCCTGCTGTGGAACCGGCGACTCACGGTGTTGATCCAGCAACGTCGGGACGCCGAAAAAGACCTCAATGACCAGCTCGCCTTCCAGCATGCCTTGATAGACGCCATGCCCGATCCGATGTTCGTGCGTGATCTGGAAGGGCGCTTGATCATGTGCAACAAGAGTTATGAAGAGGGGTTGTCGACCCGTTTCGACCAGATTCAGGGGCGTCGACTGATCGAACTCGATGTCTTGCCCAAAGAAACCGCCGAGCAACTGCACGCCGAGTTCATGGCCCAGCTCGGTACGCGCAAGACCCGCTTCAGTGAACGTCAGTTGATGTTCAAGGATGGTATCAGGGACATCTACCAATGGACGGTGCCGTTTTACAGTGCCGACGGTCAGTTGCGAGGGCTGCTGGGCGGATGGACCGATCTGGCCAAGCGGACAAGGCAGGCGTAAAGCGCAATGCCTGTAGCAGCTGCTACAAGGAATGTGTCTCGGGTGAAAGGGTTTAAAAGCGGCTGTTTTTTTACTGTCATCTTTTCCGGGCATGCTTTATCCACCAGAGGCGCCGGTGCGCCTGCCGTTGGAATCCAGAACTTTCTTCTCGGGCCTGGGGTCAATTACTGTGGATACGCCCCAGGCACTTTGTTTGCGGACTATTGAGTGGTGATCGAGATGGAAAGTATCAGTCTATTGCTCGGCGAGGCTCTGAGCCCGTACCAAGTCACGTTGACCCCATCGGGTGCCCATGGCGAATGCCTGGTGACGCTCAAGAGTACGACCGGCGCTATTGTGGTCGAACGGCTGTTCAATCAGGCCCAGTTAACCGATAAACGTCTGCTGACGGATGTCGTCGACGGCTTGCACCGCGACGTGCTGATCGCTGAAGGACGCCTGGAGCCCTGTGTTATCGCGGCGTTGCGCAATGCTGCTCAGGACAAGCGTCTGGCCAGCCGAAATTGAAGTGTTTTTTGTGGGAACCTTCCTGCACCAAGGTCAGTCAGACCATGTAACAGCAGGATCGAGCATTGTGCTCCGGTGCTTGTAGCTTGCTGCTACGGGTCTGTAATACGGGCCACGTTTAACCCCGAGTTGTCTCCCCACTTCTCGGGGTTTCTTTTTGCCTGCGATTTGTCAATGCGTGGCCTGATGCTTAAAAAAGGCCCTGGTTTCTTCCAGGTAATCCTTGCGTCTTTGCGGGTCGAGCCAGTCGGCATACAACGGCTCCAGGTGCTCGCGGGGCAGGGCGCGCAGTAGTCGGTTGATTTCACTGATCGCCTGTCGACCCTGGGGCGTATTCGAGCAACCGATGTACACGGGCATGTAGTTGCCCGTGCCTTTGACCGGATAGAACTCCAGTTGCTCATCGGCCAGGTTTTCCTGATGGGCCTGATAGCGGATTTCTGGCCAGTAACCCAATACCACCTGCAAACGACCCAAGCGTTGCATCTGCAGCAGGCTGCCGAGGGCGTCATTGCCATAGTGGGGCGTCAGCGCGCCGGCTGGCGCCTGTTGCAGCAGTGTGTCGAGGAACTCACCGTAACGGCGCTCGGCGATCACACCGACTTTCTGTCGACCGCTGGCCAACAGGGCCGCTAGATCGACTTCGCCGTTGGAAAGAAACGGCTCCAGCACCCGCCGATCTTCACGTCGGATCACCAACCCATTGCTGACCACCCGGAAGGCCGGAATGGAATACGCGATCCATTGTTCGCGCTCCTTGCTCCAGACCAATGAGGGGTCGCAGGTAAAGGATTCTTCGTGAAGCATCTGCATGCCGCGGGCGCGATTGACCCGTATCAGGGTGTGTTCGTACTGCGGCATACCGGCGATCAGCAGGGGCATCAGTTGGTCAATGACGCCCTGGCCTTTTTTCGGACCTTCGAAGATCGTCAGTGGCGGCAGGTCGCGCAACAGCCAGTACAAATGCTCCTTGGGTTGCGCCAGGGCCGGGGATATCAGCCCCGACAACAGCCCGAGCGCCGCCAGCAGGCGCCCGATGCCGGCGTAATCGAGGACAGATGAAAGCAGGCGATTCAGCTTAGATGGCCCCGTCTTCACGCAGCCGTGCAATCTGTGCCGCGTCGTAGCCCAGATCGTGGAGAACTTGCGCATTGTGTTCACCCAACTGCGGCCCGACCCATTCCGAGGTGCCGGGTGTCTCGGAAAGCTTCGGTACGATGCCGGGCATCTTGAAGTCCTTGCCGTCGGGCAGCTTGGCTTGCAGGAACATTTCCCGGGCCAGGTACTGCGGATCGCTGAACATGTCTTCGGCGCTGAAGATCCGGCTGGCGGGAACGTCGGCCTGGTTCAATTGCTCGATCACCGCGTCCAGCGGCAGTGAGTTGACCCAGCGATCGATCACCCCGTAAATCTCGTCGCGACGGCTGTCACGCCCGTCGTTGCTGGCCAGCACTGGGTCGTTGGCCAGGTCCTCGCGCCCGATGATCAGCATGAATCGCTTGAAGATCGCATCGCCGTTGGCGCCGATCTGCACGTGTTTGCCGTCGGCGCTGGTGTGGATGGAGGAGGGCGTGATGCCCGGCATGATGTTGCCGGTGCGTTCGCGGATGAAGCCGAACACGTCGAACTCCGGGACCATGCTTTCCATCATGGCGAAGATCGCTTCATACAGCGCCACGTCCACCACTTGCCCCAAACCGCCGTTGACCTCGCGATGACGCAAGGCCATCAGTGCACCGATCACGCCCCAGAGCGCGGCAATCGAGTCGCCGATGGAAATCCCGGTGCGCACCGGCGGCCGGTCCTCGAACCCGGTGATGTAGCGCAGGCCGCCCATGGATTCACCGACCGCACCGAAGCCCGGCTGATCTTTCATGGGGCCGGTCTGGCCAAAGCCCGAGAGCCGCACCATCACCAGTTTCGGGTTCAGTGCGTGCAGGACTTCCCAGCCCAGGCCGAGCTTTTCCAGCACGCCGGGGCGAAAATTCTCGATCAGGATGTCCGCTTCACTGAGCAGCTGTTTCAGGATCGCCAGGCCATCGGGGTGTTTCAGGTTCAGGGTCAGGGATTTCTTGTTGCGTGCCTGAACGAACCACCACAGCGAGGTGCCTTCGTACAACTTGCGCCATTTGCGCAACGGATCACCGCCGTCCGGTGACTCGATCTTGATCACTTCGGCGCCGAATTCGCCGCAAATACGCGAGGCAAACGGCCCGGCAATCAACGTACCCAATTCGATGACTTTCAGACCCGAGAGCGGTTTATTGGAGAACGGCATGCGAAATCCTGTAGGACAAAGGCTGAGCGAATATAGAGTTTTATCATAGGCCGACATCCATCGCCCAAAGTTGATCGCCTTCAATTCGTTGATTGCCCTCTTGCATCGGTTAGACTTGCCGCCTTTCCCCGTATCAAGAAGCCCGTTCATGGCCCAGCCGTCCACGACCTACAAGTTTGAACTGAACCTCACCGACCTCGACCGCAGCGTCTACGAGAACGTGAAGCAGACCATCGCCCGTCACCCTTCGGAAACCGAAGAGCGCATGACCGTGCGGCTGCTGGCCTACGCCTTCTGGTACAACGAGCAGCTGTCTTTTGGCCGCGGTCTGTCAGACGTGGATGAGCCGGCGCTGTGGGAAAAGAGCCTGGACGACCGTGTCCTGCACTGGATCGAAGTCGGCCAGCCAGACGCCGACCGCCTGACCTGGTGCTCGCGCCGCACCGAACGCACCAGCCTGCTGGCCTACGGCAGCCTGCGTGTCTGGGAAGGCAAAGTGATCCCGGCGATCAAGACCCTGAAAAACGTCAACATCGCCGCCGTGCCCCAGGAAGTGCTGGAAACCCTGGCCAAGGACATGCCGCGCGTTATCAAGTGGGACGTGATGATCAGCGAAGGAACGATTTTCGTCACCGACGACCGTGGTCAGCACGAAGTCCAGTTGCAATGGCTGGCCGGCGAACGCGGCTGATTATTCGCCGCTTGGCCGCGTCACCCGGTTTTATCCTACGTATTCAAGAGAAGCACCTGTCACCCCATGCGCATCGAACCTCGCCTGTTGCCCGACACCCTGCCATTCCTCGGTGATATCCCGCCGCTGCTGACCCGCCTTTACGCGGCCCGGGGCGTGCAGTCCGAGGCTGAACTGGACAAGAGCCTGGCGCGGCTGATTCCGTTCCAGCAGCTCAAAGGCATCGAGGCGGCGGTGGATTTGCTGGTAACGGCGCTGGAGCAGCGTCAGCGGATTCTGATCGTTGGCGATTTCGACGCCGATGGTGCGACAGCCAGTACCGTGGGCATGTTGGGGTTGCGTCTGTTGGGCGCGGCGCATGTCGATTATCTGGTGCCGAACCGCTTCGAGTACGGCTACGGCCTGACCCCGGAAATCGTCGAAGTGGCGCTGACCCGCGAGCCGCAGTTGCTGATCACTGTGGACAACGGCATTTCCAGCGTCGAAGGCGTGGCGGCGGCGAAAAAGGCCGGGCTCAAGGTGCTGGTCACCGATCACCACTTGCCCGGCGACGAGCTGCCGTTGGCCGATGCCATCGTCAATCCGAACCAGCCGGGTTGCGAATTCCCGAGCAAAGCCCTGGCCGGTGTCGGGGTGATTTTCTATGTACTGATGGCCCTGCGTGCGCGTTTGCGCAGCCTGGGCTGGTACGAGAGCAAGCCGCAGCCGAACATTGGCGAATTGCTGGACCTGGTGGCGCTGGGCAGCGTCGCCGACGTGGTGCCGCTGGATGCCAACAACCGGATTCTGGTGCATCAGGGCCTGGAGCGAATTCGCGCCGGGCGCGCGCGGCCGGGGATCAAGGCGATCCTTGAAGTGGCCAAGCGTGATCATTCGCGCATCACCTCCACTGACCTGGGCTTTATCCTCGGCCCGCGTCTGAACGCGGCAGGGCGGCTGGATGACATGAGCCTGGGCATCGAGTGCCTGCTCACCGAAGACGCTGGCGCCGCCCGTGAAATGGCTGCTCAGCTGGATGGCATGAACCAGGACCGTAAATCCATCGAGCAGGGCATGCAGCGCGAGGCGCTGGCCCAACTCAAGGATCTGCCGGTGGAATCGATGCCGTTCGGCCTGTGCCTGTTCGATCCCGAGTGGCACCAGGGTGTGATCGGTATCCTTGCTTCGCGCATGAAAGAGCGCTATTTCCGTCCGACCATTGCCTTTGCCGATGCCGGCGATGGCCTGCTCAAGGGCTCGGGGCGTTCGGTTCAGGGCTTTCACATTCGCGATGCCTTGAGCGTGGTCGCGGCGCAACATCCGAACCTGATCAGCAAATACGGCGGCCACGCCATGGCGGCCGGCCTGACCTTGCCGGAAGCGAATTTTCCGTTGTTCGCCGAAGCCTTCGATGCCGAAGTGCGCAGGCAAATGCGCGAAGAAGACCTGACCGGGCGACTGCTGTCGGACGGCACCCTGGCGGTCGAGGAGTTTCACCTGGAACTGGCCCGCGCCCTGCGCCACGCCGGACCTTGGGGGCAACACTTTCCGGAGCCGTTGTTTCACGGGGTGTTCCAGTTGGTCGAGCAACGAGTCGTTGGCGAGCGGCACCTCAAAGTGGTGCTCAAGAGTGAATGCGGCTCGGTGAAGCTGGATGGCATCGCCTTCGGGATCGACCGGGACATCTGGCCGAATCCGACCATCAAGTGGGTCGAATTGGCCTACAAACTCGACCTCAACGAGTTTCGTGGGAATGAGACTGTGCAGTTGATGATTGCCCACATCGAACCGCGATAGGCGTTTTAAAGATCAAAAGATCGCAGCCTTCGGCAGCTCCTACAGGTGTACGTCATGCCTTTGCAGCAGCTGCCGAAGGCTGCGATCTTTTCTTGAACCCCCCACTGATCCCCGATGTCGACTAGGCTCTAAGCACTGCTTGATTATCCTTGTGACGTCTTGTCGATTTTTTTGCCCGCGGGGGCGGGTGCTGCACCTTTTTCCTGTCACTCGTCGACTATTCAAACAGAACCCTGGAGCCTGCCCACTGATTTGAGAGGTGCCCCATGAGTCTGCTGCTTGAACCCTATACCCTTCGTCAATTGACCCTGCTTAACCGCATCGCGGTGTCACCGATGTGCCAGTACTCCAGCGTCGATGGGCTGGCTAATGACTGGCATCTGGTCCATCTCGGCAGCCGCGCGATCGGCGGCGCGGGTCTGGTATTCACCGAAGCCACGGCGGTCACCGCCGATGGACGTATCACCGCCCAGGACCTTGGTCTCTGGAATGATCAACAGATCGAACCCTTGCAACGTATTACGCGCTTCATTGCCGCTCAGGGCGCCGTTGCCGGCATCCAGCTGGCCCACGCCGGGCGCAAGGCCAGCACGCATCGGCCGTGGCTGGGCAAGCATGGCAGCGTCAAGCCGGAAGATGGCGGCTGGATCCCGGTCGGCCCTTCGCCGATCGCTTTCGACCCCCAGCACACACCACCCAAGCAGCTTAATGAAAGTGAGATCGCCGAGGTCGTCCAGGCTTTCGTCGATTCGGCCAAACGGGCGTTGATCGCCGGTTTCAAAGTGGTCGAAGTACACGCCGCCCATGGGTATCTGCTGCATCAATTTCTTTCGCCCTTGAGCAATCAACGGCGCGATCAGTATGGTGGCTCATTCGAGAATCGTATTCGGTTGGTGCTGCAAGTCACCGAAGCGGTGCGGGCCGTGTGGCCTGAAGAGTTACCGGTGTTTGTGCGGGTATCGGCCACCGACTGGGTGGAAGACGGTTGGAACCCCGACGAAACCGTGGAGCTGGCGCGACGCTTGAAAGACCTGGGTGTGGACCTGATCGACGTTTCGTCGGGCGGTACGGCGGTAAATGCCGAAATTCCTACAGGGCCCGGTTATCAGACCCGATTTGCTGAGCGGGTACGTAAAGAGTCGGGCATTGCCACCGGCACGGTAGGCATGATTACCGAGCCAGCCCAGGCCGAGCATATTCTGCGTACCTGTCAGGCCGACATCATCTTCCTCGCCCGGGAGTTGTTGCGTGATCCGTATTGGCCGCTGCATGCCGATGACGATCTGGGTGGGCACAAGGCTGTCTGGCCGGCGCAATACCAACGGGCCACTCATCGTGACCAGCCGATTCATGAATCGGATTTGCGAGACTGAAGGCCGCTGTAAAACCAAAAAGCCCCGGTATGGTTGACCGGGGCTTTTTAACGTCAAAAGATCGCAGCCTGCGGCAGCTCCTACATTGTCCGCGTCCGACCGCGATTTTGTAGGATACATGCAACCCTGTAGGAGCTGCCGAAGGCTGCGATCTTTTGATTTTGCTACATCAGATGTATTTACGTTTCTCCGGTGCCGGCGGGAAATACTGGTACAGCCAGGTTTCACTCAACGTGCGGTCATTGGTGCGAATGAACAACCGCAGCTCCACCGGCGCCACGCTGTCATTGGTCGGGTACCAGTCGAAGGTGATTCGGTAGCCCTTGATGTCATCGAGCACCAGTACGTTGAAATCCTTCACCTGACCGTTCGAGCAGGTCACCACCGGTTCGATCCCCGCGCCTTCGGGCAAGCGGTCCAGCCCGCCGCCGGTGAAGTCCACGGCAAAGCGGCGTGCCCAGACTTCGGGGTAATGCTCACCCGGTGCCCAGCCTTCGACAAAGCCGCCCATGCCCGAACGGGTCGCGTTGACCCGTGCCAGCGGCGTACCCGTCGGTGGCAGGGCGCTCCAGTAGAGCTTGTAGCCGTAGTTCAGGGAGTCACCGGCCGCGACCGGTTTCTTCGGCGTCCAGAACGCGACGATGTTGTCCAGGGTTTCACCGGTCGTAGGAATTTCCAGCAAATCGATAGAGCCTTCGCCCCACGCGGTCGTAGGTTCTACCCACAGGCTCGGGCGCTTGCTGTACCAGTCGACGGTGTCCTGATAACTGTCGAATTCATGGTCGGTCTGCACCAGACCAAAGCCTTTCGGGTCGGTGTCGGCGAAGGCATTGAATTGCAGGGTGGCCGGATTGTTCAGTGGACGGCAGATCCACTCGCCGTTGCCGCGCCACATGGCCAGGCGATCGGAGTCGTGGATTTGTGGGTGAATGGTGTCGCACATACGGCGCTCGTGGGTGCCGCAGCTGAACATGCTGGTCATCGGTGCGATACCCAGTTGCTCGATGGCGGTGCGGGCATTGACGTGGGCGTCGACTTCCATCACCACGCGCTCGGCCTGGCAATCGATGTCAAAACGGTAGGCCCCGGTGGCGCTTGGCGAATCGAGCAGGGCGTACACCACGAAACGGGTACTGTCCTTGTCCGGTGTCTCGAACCAGAACTTGGTGAAGTCCGGGAATTCTTCACGCTTCTTGGCGTAGGTGTCGATCGCCAGGCCGCGGGCCGACAAACCGTACTGGCCGGTGGCGTCTACCGCACGGAAATAGCTGGCGCCGAGGAACGACAGTACGTCGTGCTGATCCAGCTCCGGGGCCTTGAACAGCTTGAAACCGGAAAAGCCCAGGTCGCCCTTGAGCTGCTGGGTGTCGACGGTGGTTTTTTCATAATTGAACAGCGACGGGCGGAAATGCACCTCGCGCGCCAGTCGAGTCTTGGGATCGACGCTGTACATGCGCACCGGCTGCTTGAAACCCATGCCGACGTGGAAAAACTGCACGTCCAGCTGACCTTTCAGGTCCTTCCACAGCGAGTGATTGCCGTCGTAGCGGATCGCGTTGAAGTTCTGCGGCGTCATGGTTGCCAGCGTCGGCGGCAGCACCTGTTTGGTGTCCTGATACGGCTTGCCGGCGAGCTGTTTGGCTTGGCTCTTCAGCGCTTCGAAGTCGAACGCCTGAGCATCGCCATCGGCAGTGCCGCTACTGGCCCAGGCGTTCGCGGCCAGCAGGCCGGTGGCCGAGAGACCGGTGTAAGCCGCAATGGCCATGGAGGCTTTGAGCAAATTCCTGCGGTGCATAAATACAACCTGTCGTGAACAATCCCGCGCCGTTCCTGGCACGTGCTGGATCAGAAATAACGGTTCGGACATGCCTTCGGCCAAACGCAACGGACTTTAGAAAGATGCCAAATAGCTTAAACCGTTCAGTTGCAGAGCAAAAATGATTGATAGCACCGCGACAGCGCGGCAATGAAACAAGAGATGTCAGGTAACGTTTCTCACAGCGCTTTCTGATTTATAGGGCATATCTGCTTTTTTCGACTAATTACTCTAAAAACCTCTTTTCAGCACCGATTTAATTTCTATTCTATGGGCATGACCGGTTTCGGCCCTTCAGGCCGGTGGGTTCAGCGCACACAAAGCGGCCGCTGAAAGTGATAGGGCGATGCGGTTTTGAAGTTTTCTCTGACGTATAGAAGGACATCGTCCATGTCGAAAGTACAAGGCATCACCGAAATGTTAGGAATCTTCCCCTGCCTGGCTACCGGGCGGCGAAGGCGTCGGCTCAGTTCGGAAGAGCTGAAGTTGGTGGAGCGCTATCGCGAGTTGTCGGAAAGCGACCGGATTGCGATGCGCTATCTGGTGGATGCGATGAGGAGCGTTTCGCGGTTTTGAGGCGTTGATCGCAGCCTGCGGCAGCTCCTACAGGAAATCGGCGTACGCCCTGTAGGAGCTGCCGCAGGCTGCGATCTTTTCGCTTTTAATGCTTGAACATCACATGCCTTACCACCGTGTAGTCCTCCAATCCATACATCGACATGTCTTTCCCATAACCGGACAATTTCTGACCGCCATGGGGCATTTCGCTGACTAGCATGAAGTGAGTGTTCACCCAGGTGCAGCCGTACTGCAGGCGTGCAGACAGGCGATGGGCGCGGCCGACGTCCGAGGTCCAGACTGACGATGCCAGGCCGTAGTCCGAATCGTTGGCCCAAGCCAGCGCCTGCGCGTCATCGGTGAATCGGGTCACTGACACCACCGGCCCGAATACTTCGCGGCGCACGATCTCGTCGTCCTGTTGTGCGTCGGCCAGCACCGTCGGTTCGAAGAAGAAGCCATTGCCTTCCACTGGCTTGCCGCCGGTGATCAAACGAATGTGCGGTTGCGCCATGGCCCGCTCGACAAACCCGGTTACGCGGTCACGATGTTGGGCGCTGATCAATGGGCCCAGCTCCGTCGATGGATCATCCTGCAAGCCGTACTTGAGGCTGCTGACCGCGGCGCCGAGCTTCTCGACGAAGGTGTCGTAGATGCCTGCCTGTGCGTAGATGCGGCAAGCGGCAGTGCAGTCCTGCCCGGCGTTGTAAAAACCGAAGGTGCGAATGCCTTCCACGGCGGCATCGATGTCGGCATCGTCGAAGATGATCACCGGCGCCTTGCCGCCCAGTTCCATGTGCATGCGTTTGACGCTGCCGGCGGTGCTGGAAATGATGTTCGAGCCGGTGGCGATGGAACCGGTCAGCGACACCATGCGCACTTTCGGGTGGGTGACCAGTGGGGTGCCGACGGTAGGACCTCGACCGAACACCAGGTTAAGCACGCCCGCCGGGAAAATCTCCGACGCCAGTTCTGCCAGGCGCAGGGCGGTCAGCGGGGTTTGTTCCGACGGCTTGAGCACCACGGTATTACCGGCGGCCAGGGCCGGGGCGACTTTCCAGGCGAGCATCATCAGCGGGTAGTTCCATGGCGCGATCGAGGCAATCACGCCCACAGGGTCGCGGCGGATCATCGAGGTGTGGCCGTGCAAGTATTCACCCCCCAGCGCGCCACCCATGCAACGGCTGGCCCCGGCGAAGAATCGGAACACGTCGGCAATCGCCGGGATCTCGTCGTTCAGCGCGGCGCTGTAGGGTTTGCCGCAGTTGTCCGACTCCAGTTTGGCCAGCTCTTCGCCGTGGGCTTCGATGATGTCGGCGAGTTTGAGCAGCAACAGCGAGCGTTCTTTCGGCGTGGTTTGCGACCAGCCTTCGAAGGCACCGTCGGCGGCGCGCACGGCGGCGTCGACCTGAGCTTCGCTGGCTTCGTTGATTTCCACCAGTACACGACCGAGGGCCGGGTTGAACACGGCTTGGGCGGGGCCGTCGCCGGCGACCAGTTGGCCATTGATCAAGAGTTTGGTTTGCATGGCTTTGTCCTCCGAAGCTGTTGTTTTCTTTCTGTGGGAACTGGCCCCTGCTCCCACAGGATCCGGTTTCCAGTGGTCAGTTATTTTCCGCCGCTACCGGCGACACTCTCGCCACCACGGGTCAGGTAATACGCGCCGAGAATCGGCAACATGGTCACCATCATGACCAGCATCGCCACGACGTTGGTCACCGGCACGTCCCGAGGGCGGCTGAGCTGGTTGAGCAGCCACAGCGGCAAGGTGCGTTCGTGGCCGGCGGTGAAGGTGGTGACGATGATTTCGTCGAACGACAGGGCAAACGCCAGCATGCCACCGGCCAGTAATGCCGAGCCGAGGTTTGGCAGGACGATGTAGCGAAAGGTCTGCCAGCCGTCGGCGCCGAGGTCCATCGACGCTTCGATCAAACTGTAGGACGTGCGGCGCAATCGGGCGATGACATTGTTGTAGACGATCACCACGCAGAAAGTCGCATGACCGATCACGATGGTGAACACCCCCGGCTCGATCCCCAAGGTCTTGAAAGTCGCCAGCAGCGCGATCCCGGTGATGATCCCCGGCAGGGCAATCGGCAGGATCAGCATCAGCGAGATGCCTTGCTTGCCGAAAAAGTCCCGCCGGTACAGCGCCGCCGAGGCGAGGGTGCCGAGGATCAGCGCAATCAGGGTGGCGATGGCGGCGATCTGCAGCGACAGCTTGATCGCCTCCAGTACGTCGGGCCGCGAGAACGCCACGGCGATCCACTTCAGGGTGAAGCCCTTGGGCGGAAAGCTGAACGCCGCGTCTTCGGTGTTGAAGGCGTAGAGGAAGATGATCAGGATCGGGAAGTGCAAGAACAGCAACCCGCCCCAGGCGGCGATGCGCAGGCCCAGGGATGCCCGGTCTTGAGCGGAAGAGTCAGAGCGCATCGAAGGCCCCCAGGCGTTTGACGATGGACAGGTAAATGGCGATCAGCACGATCGGCACCAGCGTGAAGGCTGCCGCCATTGGCATGTTGCCGATCGCTCCTTGTTGGGCGTAGACCATGCTGCCGACGAAGTAGCCCGGCGGGCCCACCAGTTGCGGAACGATGAAATCGCCCAGCGTCAGTGAAAACGTGAAAATCGAACCGGCCGCGATCCCCGGAATCGACAGCGGCAGAATCACTTGCATGAAGGTCTGACGCGGCTTGGCGCCCAGGTCAGCCGAAGCTTGCAGCAAGGAGGGCGGCAGGCGTTCCAGTGACGCCTGGATCGGCAGGATCATGAACGGCAGCCAGATATAGACAAACACCATGAACCGCCCCAGGTGCGAGGTCGACAAGGTGCTGCCACCCACTCCCGGCATCCCGAGCACGAACTGCAACACCGGCTCCAGGTTCAGGTACTGAACGAACCACTGCGCCACGCCGCCCTTGGCCAACAGCAAGGTCCAGGCGTAGGCCTTGACGATGTAACTGGCCCACATCGGCATCATCACCGCGATGTAGAAAAATGCCTTGGTGTTGCCGCTGGTGTAGCGCGCCATGTAGTAGGCGATCGGGAACGCCACCACGGCACTGGCGAGTGACACGACGATGGCCATGCTCAGGGTGCGCAGGATGATGTCGAAGTTCGACGGCTGGAACAGCGCTGCGAAGTTCGCCAGGGTCAGGTCGGGGGTGACCGTCATGGTGAAGTCATCGAAGGTGTAGAAGCCTTGCCACAGCAGGGTCAGCAGCGAGCCGAGGTAGATCGCGCCAAACCACAGCAACGGCGGCACCAGCAGCAGCGACAGATACAGGTTCGGCCGCCGGTACAGCAGGTTGGAAAACCGCCGCAGCGGCGAGCCGTTGGCCGGGTTTCGAGAGATCACGCTGTCCATCTCACACCCCGCCTGCAACATTGTCGTGCAGCGGAATCATTGCCTCGCGGGCCCAACGAGCGTTGATGCGTTGCCCGGGCTGATGTTGCGCACTGACGTCCAGCCACTGGACATTAGCCTGGCTGATGTTCAGGGTCTGGCCGTTTTCCAGTTTCAGTTCATAGCGGGTGGCGCTGCCTTGGTACTGGATGTCATGCAGCACGCCGCTGACTTCTATTTCATGGCTGGCCAGCGGCCCTTCGGCGAAACGCACGTGTTCCGGGCGGATCGAAAACGGCTGAGGATTGCCGCTCAACTGCCGGGCCAGATCACCGCGTATCACATTGGAGGTGCCGACGAATTCGGCGACGAAGGTGGTTGTCGGTTTCATATAGAGGTGGCGCGGCGTGTCGACCTGTTCGATGCGTCCTTTGTTGAACACCGCCACGCGGTCGGACATCGACAACGCTTCGGTCTGGTCGTGGGTGACGAAGATAAAGGTGATGCCGAGCTGACGTTGCAGCTTCTTCAGTTCGCCTTGCATTTGCTCGCGCAGCTTCAGGTCGAGGGCGCCCAAGGGTTCGTCGAGCAACAACACGCGAGGGCGATTGACCAACGCGCGAGCCAGGGCCACGCGCTGGCGTTGACCGCCCGACAGCTGCACCGGTTTGCGCTCGCCGTAGCCATTGAGGGCGACCATGTCGAGGGCTTCTTCGGCACGTTTGTGGCGTTCGGTCTTGCCGACGCCTTTGACTTTCAAACCGTAGGCGACGTTGTCGAGTACGTTCATGTGCGGGAACAATGCGTAATCCTGGAACACAGTGTTCACATCGCGCTGATACGGCGGCAGCCCGGCGGCCTCCAAGCCATGGATGCGGATGGAGCCGGTGCTCGGCTGTTCGAAACCGGCGATCAGGCGCAGGCAGGTGGTTTTGCCCGAGCCGGAAGGGCCCAGCAGGGAAAAGAACTCGCCGTCCTGGATGTCGATGGAAACCCGGTCAACGGCCTTCACCTCACCGAACTGACGGGAAACGTTGGTGAACTGGACTGCAAGCGTCATGGATACGGTGCTCCAAAAAAACGGGGGGTGTGCCGTTAAAAGATCGCAGCCTGCGGCAGCTCCTACGGGATTCGTAGAAGACGCCACATTTGCGGTGCATGCCGTCGGCGTAGGAGCTGCCGAAGGCTGCGATCTTTTGATCTTGCTTAAACCGCTTAACGCCCTCCCATAATCGCGATGTAATCCTGGGTCCAACGGCTATAAGGCACGTACTTGCCACCCTCAGCCTGCGGGGTTTTCCAGAAGGCAATCTTGTCGAACTGGTCGAAACCGTTGGTCTTGCACCCCTCGGCCCCCAGCAGTTCGCTTGCCTTGCACGCCGCCGGAACCGCCGGCAGCGAGCCGAACCAGGCGGACACATCGCCCTGGACCTTCGGCGTCAGCGACCAGTCCATCCACTTATAGGCACAGTTCGGGTGCTTGGCTTCGGCGTGCATCATGGTGGTGTCGGCCCACCCGGTGGCGCCTTCTTTGGGGATGGTCGAGGCGACTGGCTGTTTCTCGTTCATCAGGCCATTGACCTGATACGGCCAGGAACTGGAGGCCACCACGCCTTCGTTCTTGAAGTCACTCATCTGCACGGTGGTGTCGTGCCAGTAGCGGTGGATCAACTTTTGCTGGGCGCGCAGCAGGTCGAGAACGGCCTTGTACTGTTTTTCGTCGAGCAGGTAAGGGTCCTTGATGCCCAGTTCCGGCTTGGCGGTTTTCAGGTACAGCGCCGCGTCCGCGATGTAGATCGGGCCGTCATACGCCTGCACGCGGCCCTTGTTGGATTTGCCGTCGGGCAGCTTCTGCTCTTCGAGTATCACGCTCCAACTGGTCGGCGGCTGTTTGAACACGTTGGTGTTGTACATGAGCACATTCGGCCCCCATTGGTACGGGGTGCCATAGGTCTGCTTGTCGACCACGTACCACGGCCCATCCTTCAGGCGCGGATCGAGATTCTTCCAGTTGGGGATCAATGCGGTGTTGATCGGCTGGACACGCTTGCCGGCGATCAAGCGCAGGGAGGCATCACCGGACGCTGTCACCAGGTCGTAACCGCCCTTGGCCATCAGGCTGACCATTTCATCGGACGTGCCGGCCGTCTTGACGTTGACCTTGCAGCCGGTTTCCTTCTCGAAAGCGCTGACCCAGTCGTAAGCCTTGTCGCTTTCGCCCCGTTCGATATAGCCGGGCCAGGCAACGATATCCAGCTGACCTTCGCCGGCACCAACGGCTTTCAGCGGTTCGGCGGCCTGCAGGCTGGCGCTGGCCAGGAGCGCTGTGGCGATTGCACTGAGCAGTGCGGTTTTGTGTTCGAACATGGGTAACCCTCTTGATGTAATTACGGTCGGGGCGGGGTTTGAACGGGGTGAAGTCAATGCCGTTACGGCTAATTGTTAGCGTAGTGCGCTTTTTTAAATGCTGTTCGTGGTTGCCATGATGTGTTGAAGCGCACGCTAGAACTGAACAGCACGCATCGGTGCTTCGAAGGTGCACACCCCTTCGTCTGAAAGCTCCCTCTACCTGTTAGTTCTGATAGTAGCCAAAGATGCTTTCTCGGGAGTCTGATAACCCCGGTAGTTCACCCATCGACTGTCCCACTGAAGGCATATTCCCATGACGAGCGATCAGTCCACTCAATTCGATATTCCCAATGGCGAACCCACTGTTGACCTCAGCCAATCAGCCATGTCCTCGCTCGACGCTGTCATCCCGGACAATACCGTGCTTGTGCTTTACGCGCCGCGTATCCCGGGGTCGAAGATTCCTGTGGTGGGAGCGCATTGCGGTGTTCCATTACGCTTGGTCGAAGAGGCACCCAGCGGCAGGCTCGAGGTAGTCATCGATGCTTACTTGGGGCAAGAAGCGGGCGATACCGTTTCGCTCAACATGAATGGCCAACCGGATATTGACAGCACTCAGACCAAAGCCACGGATGACCAAACAACACTCTACGTTCCAAAGGGGTTGTTATGGGCGGATGTAGTCAATCGACTCACTTATACCGTGACACGTGGCAGTCAGAACATGGGGACGTCCAACGTGCTGGAGGTTTTACACAACACCGTACGGCCGGGAAACCGGGATCGCGATGCGGAGGTTGGGGGGCATTCGGAGCTTGAGTTGTTGTTACCTGATGTCATCAAGAATGGCGTCGGTCCTGATTTTCCAGTGGCTGGTGCTCTTGTGTGCGTGTCTTATCCCTATTGCCGGGCCTATGACCGCATCTGGTTGAAGTGCAATGGCTTTGATGTGTATCACGATGTCACTGAACTCGAAGCGCCAGCTCCAGGATCGTCGAACCCGGTGAAGGTGTGTTTCACCGTGACGCGCGCCGACCTGGAGGGTGGTGGTAGTCACCCGCAGTTCTACTTCAACTTCTCCGTCATCGATCAGTTAGGCAACTTTCCGGATCCCACTGCGCTTTGGTCGGCCACGAAAACAGCCGATGTGGATCTTTCCGGTAGCCGTTTACCGAAGGCGATTCTGCGGGAGGACCTCAGTGACGCCAATGACACCCCAGAAACCATTGATCGTCAGAAACTGGGGTTTAAACCTCTAAACGTGATTATTCCGACTAGAGACTCTCGCTTCCGTGTGGGGGATGTCGTCAAGGTAATCTACACAGCCCAATCAACGGGGAGACCGGATGTAGTGGTTCTCTTGGAAGGAACAGTTTCAGGGGACGAACTGGGGGATCCGGTCCGCCTCGTGCTTACGGTTGCGAACGACAAAGTCGTTACTGCCGAGAGCGTGACCGTGACTTATAGGCTGGAAAGAAATGGCACCCCGGTCGCCGACTCGCGAACTGCTTTTGCCCGAGTGATCGGTGAAGGTCTGCCGGCACTGGTCAAGCCCAGGGTTCAGAAAACTGTAAACGGAGTGCTCCATCCACTGGATAACCAGCAAGGTGCCAATGGACAGGTGGAGGTGCAGGGGTGGCGCCAGGGAGATACGGTTCGACTGATCGTGAAAGGCAGTGCGGGAGTCGGATCCCCGGTTTTTACCGCCAAACCTCTGAACTCCAATAATCGGGCCAACTTTCCTCTGGATAAGGCTTTCATCAACGCCAATATGGGACGCGAGCCGGTAGTGTTCGAGTATAAGTTTATTCGAGATAGCAACGAGCATACCTCGCTGTCTACAACCATCACTGTGGCGAAAATCAAGGATGGCGATTTGCAGTTGCCGACACCTATGCTCGATGGCGCGAATCACTCGAACAATGAACTGGATGTTGCCAGTCTCCCGAATACGGCACAGTTACGATTGAGCGAGTGGCCCCTGCAGGAAAAAGGTCAGTGTCTATGGGTACTCTATGAAGGCATCAACGCCGACGGTGCAGCGGTTTCTTTCGAGGACAGTAAAGGCGAGTTTCACGACACGCTCCCGGGACTGGTCAGGCCGGCCCCGGTCAGTTGGTTGAAGACGCTCAAGCGGGGAAGTAAGCTGACCATCTACGTTCAGGTCAATTTCGATGGGGTAGCTGATAAAAGTACGGCAACAAAATTTCCAATTCAAACCTACCTCATTAAAACGATCACGGTGGAAAAATTCGAATCCACGCCTTTGCAACAAATATCGGTTGCAGGGCAATCGATGTTTAGCAAAATCTTCAGAATTACATTACTTAGTAAAACCCAACCTTTGCAGCATCTGAGCTTTGCTCGACCGCATAGTAGCTATTACGGGGGCGGGGTGCAGGGAGTGGTTTTCTATAACTACGATCACATGACCAACGCAACAATGTCATTCTCCGTTGAATTAATC
Organism: Pseudomonas sp. P1_A1; assembly: GCF_056406935.1. Taxonomy (NCBI): domain Bacteria; kingdom Pseudomonadati; phylum Pseudomonadota; class Gammaproteobacteria; order Pseudomonadales; family Pseudomonadaceae; genus Pseudomonas; species Pseudomonas sp. P1_A1. The sequence goes on from NZ_JBFTZE010000016.1 coordinate 56,838, forward strand.
AGTGGGACTGCCAATAGAATCAGGTTCTGGATAAAAGCCGCGAATATCACGACCACAACACCGCGCATTGATGTGTCGTTCTTGAACTCAACAGGTCAGGTACTCGGGGGGCAGTATTTTAATTCTCCCAGTGCGTTCTACGCTGGTTTTCAAATCGATTCAGGAATATTAACTAATATAAAATCGATAAGGTTCGCTCCTAATACCCAGTTTCATTTTGATCAGTTTGAAGTCGAATAGAGGGAGGCGCGCAGAAAAAGCGGTAGCGGTGGTTCCGGTGGTATTGGCGGTTTGCTCTCGGTGCGCGGCAGTTGAAGCTGGAGCCGGGGTTGAAGGCCGAACTGGAGAAACAGGTGCGGCAGGCTTCCGTGTAGGTCTTCAGAATGCCTTCGCGGGCAACAAACTTTTGCCTGGATGGACGCCATCGCGAGCCTGCTCGCAATGGCGTCTGCGGCCATGACAACTTTTCCCATGACTGATCCACGGTCCATTTCTGCCGATTTACGGCTTTTTGTCGGCGGGATGTGAAGCGATGCTCAGCGTCTTATAAATGAAACATCGCCCTCAGCTATACTCCCCCGCAATTTGACTCGCACCGAGGACTGACTGTGAAGAACTGGACGTTGCGCCAACGCATTTTGGCGAGCTTTGCGGTAATTATCGCGATCATGCTGCTGATGGTTGTGGTGTCTTTTTCCCGGCTGATGAAGATCGACGCCGGCGCAGAATCGGTCCGCACCGATGCGGTTCCCGGGGTGTATTTCAGTTCGATGATCCGCGGCGCGTGGGTCGACAGTTTTAACCTCACCCAGCAGATTGTCGGCCTTTCCGGACGTCGCGAAATAAGCGCCGCCGACCAGACCATGTACAAGAGCTTCGAAGAGCGCTTGGGCGAGCAGATGGCCAACTATCGCAAAACCATTTTCACCACAGAAGATCAGAATCTATTCGACGAATTCGAAGCGCGTCATCAGCTCTACAACAAGGAGATGGCGAACGTTCTCGACCTCTATCAGCGCAAAGAGTACGACCAGGCGCGCCTTGCCCTGGAGCAGAAACTCACGCCGGCCTGGATCAATGGGCGCAAGCAGTTGAACAGCCTTCTTGAGAGTAATCACGCCCTGGCTGAACGATCCACGCTGGCCATCAGTGATGCAGTGACGGCCGCCAAAATCAGCATGGGCGTCTCTTTGCTGGTGGCAGTCATCGTCGCCGGCCTCTGCGGCCTGCTGTTGATGCGCGCGATCATAGCACCGATGAGTCGCATCGTGGACATTCTGGAAGTCATGCGCACCGGGGATCTCAGCAGTCGCTTGAATCTTGATCGCAAAGACGAATTCGGCGCGGTGGAAACCGGCTTCAATGACATGATGACCGAGCTCACCTCGCTGGTGTCCCAGGCGCAGCGCTCCTCGGTGCAGGTCACCACATCGGTCACGGAAATTGCCGCGACGTCCAAGCAGCAACAGGCCACCGCCACCGAAACCGCAGCCACTACCACCGAAATCGGTGCGACCTCCCGTGAAATTGCCGCCACCTCGCGCGACCTGGTGCGCACCATGACCGAAGTTTCCACCGCCGCCGATCAGGCGTCGGTGCTGGCCGGCTCTGGTCAGCAAGGCCTGGCGCGCATGGAAGACACCATGCACTCGGTGATGGGCGCAGCGGATCTGGTGAACGCCAAACTGGCGATCCTCAACGAGAAGGCCGGCAACATCAATCAGGTGGTGGTGACCATCGTCAAAGTCGCCGACCAGACCAACCTGTTGTCCCTGAACGCTGCGATCGAAGCCGAGAAGGCCGGCGAGTATGGTCGCGGGTTTGCCGTGGTCGCCACCGAAGTGCGGCGTCTGGCAGACCAGACCGCCGTGGCCACCTACGACATCGAGCAGATGGTGCGCGAAATCCAGTCGGCGGTGTCGGCCGGGGTCATGGGCATGGACAAGTTCTCCGAGGAAGTGCGCCGCGGCATGTCCGAGGTGCAGCAGGTGGGCGAGCAGCTGTCGCAGATCATTCATCAGGTTCAGGCGCTGGCGCCGCGGGTGTTGATGGTCAACGAAGGCATGCAGGCCCAGGCCACCGGCGCCGAGCAGATCAACCACGCGCTGGTGCAGTTGGGCGACGCCAGCAGCCAGACGGTCGAGTCCTTGCGTCAGGCCAGTTTCGCCATCGACGAATTGAGCCAGGTGGCCGTGGGGCTGCGTGGCGGTGTCTCGCGATTCAAAGTCTGATGAGCGAACTTACGGCCAGGCGCGGCGTGGCGATGCCGGTGAAGCAGTCGTTGTTTCTGGTGTTCCGCATCGGCAGCGAGCGCTACGCCTTGCAGGCCATCGAGGTGGTCGAAGTGCTGCCGCAACTGCCGTTGAAACCCATTCCCCGGGCGCCAGACTGGGTGGCGGGGGTGTTCGCCTGGCGCGGCGCGGTCGTGCCGGTGATCGACCTCAGCGCGCTGACGTTTGGCCAACCGGCCCAGGCGCGCACCAGCACGCGGCTGGTGTTGGTGCACTATCGGCCGGATGAGGCGACGCCTGCACAATTGCTCGGGCTGATTCTGGAGCAGGTCACCGACACGTTGCGCTGCAACCCGGCGGACTTTCAGCCTTATGGCCTGGACAATCGCCAGGCGCCGTACCTCGGCCCGGTGCGCGAAGATGCCCAGGGGCTACTGCAATGGGTGCGGGTTGCCGATTTACTGGATGCACAGGTTCGCGCCTTATTGTTTCCCTCGCCGCCGCTGGACCTGGCGCAGTTTGAGGAGCAGGGATGAGCAGCGATCAACGGTTTTTCGATTTCCTCAAGGAACGTATCGGCCTGGATGTCGGCTCGGTCGGCCCGGCGATCATCGAGCGTGCGGTGCGCCAGCGCATCACGGCGGTTCGGGCGCGGACGGCCGATGAGTACTGGCACACTTTGCTGGGCTCGCGCGACGAACAGCAGGCGCTGATCGAAGCGGTGATTGTCCCCGAGACCTGGTTTTTCCGATACCCGGAATCCTTCGCCACATTGGCAAAACTGGCGGCCAAGCGGCTGGCGGCGATCAACAACATGCGCGCCCTGCGGATTCTCAGCTTGCCGTGTTCTACCGGCGAAGAACCGTACTCGATCGCCATGGCATTGCTTGATGCGGGGCTGGCGCCGCACCAGTTCAAGGTCGACGGCATGGACGTCAGCCCGCTGTCGGTGGAAAAGGCCAGGCTCGCGCTGTACGGCAAAAATTCGTTTCGTGGCCAGGACCTCGAGTTTCGCGAGCGCCATTTCACCGCTGAACACGATAACTATCGCCTCAGCGGGCGCGTGCTTGAACAAGTGCGTTTACAGGTCGGCAATCTGCTCGATCCGACCTTGCTGGCCAACGAGCCGCCCTATGACTTCGTGTTCTGTCGCAACCTGCTGATTTATTTCGACCAGCCGACCCAGCAGCAAGTGTTCGAAGTGCTCAAGCGTCTGACTCACATCGACGGCGTGCTATTTATCGGCCCGGCCGAGGGCAGTCTGCTCGGCCGTTTCGGCATGCGCTCGATCGGTATCCCGCAGTCGTTTGCCTTCAGTCGCCAGAGCGCGCCCGAGCCGCTTGCGACCTTCGCGCCGATGTCGCTGCCCGTGCAGCAACCGTTGCGCAGCGTGACTCCGCCGCCTGTGCGCAGTCGGCCTTTTGCGACGGTCGTGCCGATACCTCAGGCTGCCGCCACCCCTTCGGCCACCCCTTCGGACGCCGCCACGCTGTTGGCGAATATCGCTGCGCTGGCCAATGAAGGCAAAAGTGCCGAGGCCCGCACCGCGTGCGAAAGTTATTTGCGCAGTCACGAACCAGTGGCCCAAGTGTTCTATTGGCTGGGGCTGCTCAGTGATGTCGCCGGTAGCGCCCTGGAGGCCCAGGGGTTTTATCGCAAGGCGTTGTACCTCGAACCGCAACACCCCGACGCGTTGATGCACCTGGCCGCCTTGCTGCAGTCCCAGGGCGACACGGCGGGAGCCAGACGATTGCAGGCCCGCGCCGTTCGTAGCGAGCGCGCCGCTGACAGTGAGCGCAAACGATGAACGTCTCCGACACCTTGAGCGTCACTCATGAAGATGCCCAGGCCATCGACGACTGTTGGAACCGCATCGGTATCCACGGCGACCAGTCCTGCCCGCTGCTGAGCGAGCACATTCATTGCCGCAATTGCGCGGTGTATTCGGCTGCCGCCACGCGCTTGCTCGACCGTTACGCCTTGTCGCAGGGCGACCGTGGGCAAATCTCCACGGTAGCCGAGAGCGAGGTGAAAACCCGTTCGCTGCTGATGTTTCGCCTCGGCGAAGAGTGGCTGGGCCTGGCCACTCGCAGCCTGGTCGAAGTGGCGCCGCTGCAAGCGATCCATTCCTTGCCGCACCAGCGTTCCCGGGCATTGCTCGGCGTGGCGAATGTGCGCGGTGCCTTGGTGGCGTGCCTGTCTTTGGTGGAGCTGTTGGGGCTCGACGACACCAGTAGCGTGGCGCCTGGTGCGCGGGTAACGCCGCGGATGCTGATCATCGCCGCCCACGGCGGGCCGGTGGTGGTGCCGGTGGACGAAGTGGACGGGATTCACGCCATCGACGAGCGCATTCTCGATGCCGCGTCCCAGTCCGGCACCCAGGCCAGCGCCAAATACACCCGCGGCGTCTTGCCATTCAAAGGTCGCAGCCTGCGTTGGCTGGATGAAGAGCAGCTGCTGTCTGCCGTGACCCGGAGCCTCACATGACCCCCGACCAAATGCGTGACGCCTCCTTGCTGGAGCTGTTCAGCCTGGAAGCCGAGGCCCAGACCCTGGTGCTGAGCGCCGGTCTGCTGGCGCTGGAGCGCGATCCGACCCAGGCCGATTACCTCGAGTCGTGCATGCGCGCGGCCCATTCGCTCAAGGGCGCGGCGCGAATTGTCGGCGTCGATGCCGGGGTCAGTGTTGCCCATGTGATGGAGGATTACCTGGTCAGCGCCCAGGAAGGGCGCCTGTACCTGCGACCCGAACACATTGATGCGCTGTTGCAGGGCACCGATTTGCTGATGCGGATTGCGACGCCGAACAATGCTCCGGCGCCTGCGGATATCGACGCTTACGTGGTTTTGATGGGACGGTTGCTTGAGCACATGGCGACTGTCCCCATCGCGCTGCCGATGGCAGAACCTCAGATCGAACCCTCGACACCCAGGGTCGAGCCGCCCGTTCGTGCCGCCGAAACACCCGTCGAAACACTCATTGAAACACCTCAGGCAGAGCCCGCCGAGCCTGCGTCCAAGACCAGGCGCGCCACCGACACTGGCGAGCGCGTATTGCGTGTCACGGCCGAGCGCTTGAACAGCCTGCTCGACCTGTCGAGTAAATCCCTGGTGGAAACCCAGCGCCTCAAGCCGCACCTGGCCACCATGCAGCGCCTTAAACGCATGCAGAGCAATGGCCTGCGGGCGCTGGAAAGCCTCAACGTTCATCTCAAGGACCATGCCTTGAGCCTCGAAGCCCAGGAAGCCTTGGGCGATGCCCGCCGATTGCTGGCCGAGTCCCAGCAATTGCTGGTGGAAAAAAACGCCGAACTGGACGAGTTCGCCTGGCACGCCAGTCAGCGCGCACAGGTGTTGTATGACACCGCGCTGGCCTGTCGCATGCGGCCGTTCGCTGACGTGCTGAGCGGTCAAGTACGCATGGTCCGCGATCTTGGGCGCGACCTTGGCAAACAGGTGCGGCTGGAGATCGAGGGCGACAAGACCCAAGTCGACCGAGACGTACTGGAAAAACTCGAAGCGCCGCTGACACACCTGCTGCGCAATGCGGTGGATCACGGCATCGAAACCCCGGAACAGCGACGCTTGGCGGGCAAGCCGGAGGAAGGCGTGATCCGTTTGCGAGCCTCCCATCAGGCCGGTCTGCTGGTGCTGGAACTGAGCGATGATGGCAATGGCGTCGACCTGGAAAAGGTCCGCCGCACGATCGTCGAACGGCAGTTATCCCCAGCCGAGACTGCCGCGCAGTTGAGCGAAGAAGAGCTGCTGACGTTCCTGTTTCTGCCGGGTTTCAGCCTGCGTGACACGGTCACCGAAGTGTCCGGGCGCGGCGTCGGGCTGGATGCGGTTCAGCACATGGTCCGGCAGTTGCGCGGCGCCGTGGTGCTGGAGCAGACGGCGGGCTCGGGCAGTCGTTTCCATCTTGAAGTGCCGCTGACGCTGTCGGTGGTGCGCAGTCTGGTGGTGGAAGTCGGTGACGAGGCGTATGCCTTCCCGCTGGCGCACATCGAGCGCATGTGCGACCTGGAGCAGGAAGACATCGTGCAGGTCGAAGGCCGGCAGCACTTCTGGTACGAAGGCCGGCATGTCGGGCTGGTCGCCGCCAGTCAGTTGTTGCATCGGCCGGCGAGCCAGAACAACGCGCAGACCCTCAAAGTCGTGGTCATCCGCGAGCGCGAGGCGATCTACGGGGTGGCGGTCGAGCGGTTTATCGGCGAGCGAACGCTGGTGGTGCTGCCGCTGGACGAGCGTCTGGGCAAGGTACAGGACATTTCCGCCGGGGCTTTGCTCGACGACGGCTCGGTGGTGCTGATCGTCGACGTCGAAGACATGCTGCGTTCGGTGGACAAACTGCTCAATACCGGGCGTCTGGAGCGGATTGCCCGGCACGCCAATCAGGCCGTCGAAGCAACGCGTAAACGGATCCTGGTGGTAGACGACTCGCTGACCGTTCGTGAGTTGCAGCGCAAGTTGCTGCTCAATCGCGGCTACGACGTCGCCGTGGCGGTGGACGGTATGGATGGCTGGAATGCCCTGCGTTCGGAGGATTTCGATCTGCTGATCACCGACATCGACATGCCGCGCATGGACGGCATCGAGCTGGTGTCGTTATTGCGCCGCGACAATCGCCTGCAATCGCTGCCGGTGATGGTGGTGTCCTACAAGGACCGCGAAGAAGACCGTCGCCGTGGACTGGACGCCGGCGCCGACTATTATCTAGCCAAGGCCAGTTTTCATGATGATGCCTTACTGGATGCGGTCGTTGAGCTCATTGGAGGGGCGCGCACATGAAAATCGCCATCGTCAACGACATGCCCATGGCGGTAGAGGCCTTGCGCCGCGCTCTGGCGTTCGAACCGGCGCACGAGGTGGTCTGGGTCGCCAGCAACGGGGCGGAGGCGGTGCAGCGTTGCACCGAATACACCCCGGATCTGATCCTGATGGACTTGATCATGCCGTTGATGGACGGCGTGGAAGCGACCCGGCGGATCATGGCCGAGACCCCGTGCGCGATCGTCATCGTCACCGTCGACCGTCAGCAGAACGTGCACCGGGTGTTCGAAGCCATGGGCTACGGCGCGCTGGATGTGGTCGATACCCCGGCGCTGGGCGCTGGTAACCCTCAGGAAGCCGCTGCACCGCTGCTGCGCAAGATCCTCAACATTGGCTGGTTGATCGGTGACCACAGCAATCGGGAGCGATCGGCACCGAGCCCGCACCGCCACTCGGCCTCGCGCCAGAGCCTGGTGGCGATCGGTTCATCCGCCGGCGGGCCGGCGGCGCTGGAAGTGCTGCTCAAGGGCCTGCCACGGGATTTTTCGGCGGCCATCGTACTGGTCCAGCATGTGGATCAGGTGTTCGCCGCCGGCATGGCCGAATGGCTTGCCAGCGCCAGCGGCCTGGACGTGCGCCTGGCCCAGGAAGGCGAACCGCCGCAAAGCGGCACGATCCTGCTGGCCGGTACCAATCATCATATTCGCCTGCTGAAAAACGGCACGCTGGCCTACACCGCCGAACCGGTCAACGAGATCTATCGGCCTTCGATCGATGTGTTTTTCGAGAGTGTGGCCAGTTTCTGGAGCGGTGATGCCGTGGGTGTTCTGCTGACCGGTATGGGGCGTGACGGCGCCCAGGGGCTTAAACTCATGCGCCAACAGGGCTACCTGACCATCGCTCAGGACCAGAACAGCAGTGCCGTGTACGGAATGCCCAAGGCGGCCGCAGCCATCGACGCTGCCGTGGAAATCCGCCCACTGGACAAGATAGCGCCACGTTTGCTGGAGATTTTCCAAAAATGACTATCATAAGCAGCAATCRTGGCCCAAGCAGTACTCAGGTGACCGCACATGAATGAATTACAGCTCGACGACTTCAAAACCGACGAAAACGCCGCCATGGTGTTGTTGGTGGACGATCAGGCGATGATCGGCGAGGCGGTGCGCCGTGGTCTGTCGAACGAAGAAAACATCGACTTCCACTTCTGCGCCGACCCGCACCAGGCCATCGCCCAGGCGATCCGCATCAAGCCGACGGTGATCCTTCAGGACCTGGTCATGCCCGGCCTCGACGGCCTGAGCCTGGTGCGCGAATACCGTAATCACCCGGCGACCAAGGACATTCCGATCATTGTCCTGTCGACCAAGGAAGACCCGCTGATCAAAAGCGCGGCGTTTGCCGCCGGGGCCAACGATTACCTGGTCAAGCTGCCGGACAACATCGAACTGGTGGCGCGCATCCGCTATCACTCACGCTCCTATATGACCCTGCTGCAGCGTGACGCGGCGTACCGCGCCTTACGCGTGAGCCAGCAGCAGTTGCTCGACACCAACCTGGTGCTGCAACGCTTGATGAACTCCGACGGCTTGACCGGGCTGTCGAACCGCCGGCACTTCGACGAATATCTGGAACTGGAGTGGCGGCGTTCGTTGCGTGACCAGACGCAATTGTCGTTGCTGATGATCGATGTCGACTACTTCAAGTCCTACAACGACAGTTTTGGCCACCTCGAAGGCGATGAAGCCCTGCGCAAAGTCGCCACGGCCATTCGCGACGCCAGCGCCAGGCCATCGGACCTGCCGGCCCGTTACGGCGGCGAAGAGTTCGTCCTGGTCTTGCCCAACACCTCGCCGGGCGGTGCGCGGATAGTGGCGGAAAAACTGCGCCAGACCGTGGTCGGGTTGAAGATCCCGCACATTTTCCCGACCGAAGGTTCGTGCCTGACCATCAGCATCGGCCTGTCGACCGTGATCCCGCAGCCGGGCAGCGACTGCCGGCAATTGATCTCGGCGGCGGACAAGGGGCTGTACCTGGCGAAGAACAATGGGCGCAATCAGGTGGGAATCGAGTAAGGCGTTGAACACCACGCCCCGTAGGTTCGGAGCGCAACGTCTACATGATGTTCAGCCAAAAACCATTCGCCCCTAAAGCCGCCAGGCGGGCTGCCTTGACAGCGTGATTACGTTATACTCGCCGGCTTTCAAAAGTTCGCCAACGAGTGCTGCCCGCCATGGAAATCAACCCGATCCTTAACAGTATCAAGGACCTGTCCGAGCGCTCCGAAACTATTCGGGGGTATCTTTGACTACGATCAAAAGCATGAGCGTCTGACCGAAGTCAATCGCGAGCTTGAAGATCCGAGTGTCTGGAACAACCCTGAGTACGCTCAGAACCTGGGTCGCGAGCGCTCCGCGCTGGCCCAGATCGTAGAAACCCTCGATGAAATGTCCAGCGGTCTGGCCGATGCCAAGGACCTGCTGTTGATGTCTGCCGAGGAAGAAGACCAGGCCGCCGTCGACGACGTAGCCCTTGAAGTGGAGCGCCTGCGCGAAGCCCTCGAGAAGCTCGAATTCCGTCGCATGTTCAGCGGCGAGATGGACCAGAACAACGCCTACCTGGACATCCAGGCCGGCTCCGGTGGTACCGAGGCCCAGGACTGGGCCAACATCCTGCTGCGCATGTACCTGCGCTGGGCGGATAAACGCGGTTTCGACGCGACCATCATGGAATTGTCGGCCGGTGAAGTCGCCGGTATCAAAGGCGCGACCGTGCACATCAAGGGCGAATACGCCTTTGGCTGGCTGCGTACCGAAATCGGCGTGCACCGTCTGGTGCGCAAGAGCCCGTTCGACTCCGGCAACCGTCGTCACACCTCGTTCTCGGCCGTGTTCGTGTCGCCGGAAATCGATGACAACATCGAAATCGACATCAACCCGTCGGACCTGCGCATCGACACCTACCGCTCCTCCGGTGCCGGTGGTCAGCACGTAAACACCACCGACTCGGCCGTACGGATTACTCACGTACCGACCAACACCGTGGTCAGCTGCCAGAACGAACGCTCCCAGCACGCCAACAAAGACACCGCGATGAAAATGTTGCGGGCACGCTTGTACGAGCAGGAAGTGCAGAAACGCAACGCCGCCTCCCAGGCCCTGGAAGACACCAAGTCGGACATCGGCTGGGGTCACCAGATCCGTTCGTACGTGCTCGATGCCTCGCGGATCAAGGATCTGCGCACCAACATCGAACGCAGCGACTGCGACAAGGTGCTCGATGGCGACATTGACGAATACCTGGTGGCCAGCCTGAAACAAGGGCTTTAAGGCCCGCCCTACAGGATCTGCGCGATCCTGTAGGCGCTTGGCTTGCCCGCGAACCCCGGCAGACAGCCGGGGGCAACGAACCTGATGGAATATTTAAAGACATGAGCGACCTACAACTCGACCCGCAAGCCCTGCAACAGGAAGAAAACTCCCTGATCGCCCTGCGCAAGGAAAAGCTTGCTGCCGAGCGCGCCAAGGGCCAGGCCTTCCCCAACGACTTCCGCCGCGACGCCTACTGCGAAGACTTGCAGAAGAAGTACGCGGACAAGACCAAGGAAGAGCTGGCAGAGGCTGCGATCCCGGTCAAGGTTGCCGGTCGTCTCATGCTCAACCGTGGCTCGTTCATGGTGATTCAGGACATGTCCGGGCGCATCCAGGTTTACGTCAACCGTAAAACCCTGTCCGAAGAAACCCTGGCCGCGGTGAAAACCTGGGACCTGGGCGACATCATTGCCGCCGAAGGCACCCTGGCCCGTTCCGGCAAGGGCGACCTGTACGTTGAAATGACCAACGTGCGCCTGCTGACCAAATCCCTGCGCCCGCTGCCAGACAAGCACCACGGCCTGTCCGACACCGAGCAGCGCTACCGCCAGCGTTACGTCGACCTGATCGTCAACGAAGACGTGCGCCAGACCTTCCGCGTGCGTTCGCAAGTGATTGCGCACATCCGCAGCTTCCTGATGAAGCGTGACTTCCTGGAAGTCGAAACGCCGATGCTGCAAACCATTCCGGGTGGTGCGGCGGCCAAGCCGTTCGAAACTCACCACAACGCGCTGGATATGCAGATGTTCCTGCGTATCGCGCCGGAGCTGTACCTCAAGCGTCTGGTGGTCGGTGGCTTCGAGAAAGTGTTCGAGATCAACCGCAACTTCCGTAACGAAGGCGTCTCGACCCGGCACAACCCCGAGTTCACCATGCTCGAGTTCTACCAGGCCCACGCTGACTACGAAGACAACATGGACCTGACCGAGGAACTGTTCCGCGAACTGGCGCAGCTGGTTCTGGGCAGCACCGACGTGCCTTACGGCGACAAGGTGTTCCACTTCGGCGAGCCGTTCGTGCGCCTGTCGGTGTTCGACTCGATTCTCAAGTACAACCCGGAACTGACCGCTGCCGACCTGAACGACATCGACAAGGCCCGCGCCATCGCCAAGAAGGCCGGCGCCAAGGTGCTCGGCTTCGAAGGCCTGGGCAAACTGCAGGTGATGATTTTCGAAGAACTGGTCGAGCACAAGCTGGAACAGCCGCACTTCATTACCCAGTACCCGTTCGAAGTGTCGCCGCTGGCCCGTCGTAACGACGAGAACCCGAACGTCACCGACCGTTTCGAGCTGTTCATCGGCGGCCGTGAAATCGCCAACGCCTACTCCGAGTTGAACGACGCGGAAGACCAGGCCGAGCGCTTCATGGCGCAGGTGGCCGACAAGGACGCTGGCGACGATGAAGCCATGCACTACGACGCCGACTTCGTTCGTGCGCTGGAGTACGGCATGCCGCCGACCGCCGGTGAAGGGATCGGCATCGACCGTCTGGTGATGTTGCTGACCAACTCACCGTCGATCCGCGACGTGATCCTGTTCCCGCACATGCGTCCGCAAGCGTAAATGTTTCAATTAAAAAGCCGCCTAAAACAGGCGGCTTTTTATTGCCTGTCTGGTACAAACGTATCAATTGGTTACTTTTGACGTTAGAGAGGAATACCTGTCGTGAATCGTGCAATGGCTCAAGAAGGTGCAGCGGATATCGCCACTGCGGTCGCTGAAAGTGTTCAGTACCAGGGCCGCAAGGCCAGCCGACAGGGCAGCGAACAGCGTCGACAGGACATTCTCGACGCGGCGATGCGCATTGTCGTGCGCGATGGCGTGCGGGCCGTGCGGCACCGTGCGGTGGCCGCCGAGGCCTGTGTGCCGCTGTCGGCCACCACTTACTACTTCAAGGACATCGATGACCTGCTCACCGATACCTTTGCCCAATACGTGGAACGCAGCGCGGCATACATGGCCCGGTTGTGGGCCAGCAACGAAGGCCTGTTGCGCGAGATGGTTGTCAGCGGTGATGGCACCGCCGAGTCGCGCTCACAGCTGGCGGACGATATCGCACGGCTGATGGCTGACTATGTTCATCGGCAATTGATCAATCGCCGCGAGCACTTGATGGCCGAGCAAGCCTTCCGCCAGGAAGCGTTGCTCAACCCGCGTCTGGCATTGTTGGTGCGTTCCCATCAGCAAATTCTCTTGCAGGGCACCTGCCAACTTTTCGAAGTATTGGGTTCCCGCGAGCCACAACAAGATGCCAAAGTGTTGACGGCGATTGTCGGACGGATGGAATATCAGGGCCTGCTCAATGATGCCGAGCCTGTTGCCGAAGAGGAAATGCTCGGCATCCTGACTCGCTACATGCACTTGGTACTGGCGTCGGTATAGTGCCGCCCCAGTGACCATTCGGGGCTGTGTTCATAGGGAGTGTTGAATGAAAGCCTGGCGTGTCGTGGTGATCGCCTTGTCGTTCCTGATGCTCAGTGGCTGTCTGGTGACCTTCAAGGAGCCGCTGCCCGCCAGCGAGCCCGCGCCCAAAGGGCTGCTCGGCAAATGGGCCAGCACCAATGCCTGGGGCGAGCCGATGAACCTGGAACTGACACGCATCGGCGACAATCACTACCAGGCGGTCAGCTACTTCAAGGCCAAACCCCATGAGCGCGAAGCCTATCCCTTCACGGTGTCGCGCCATGGCAATCGCTGGTACCTGTCGGCGAAGGTGCCGGCGCAGTTCGGCGGGCATTTCACCATCGCCGGTTTCGAGCTCAACGATAAGCACGAACTGGTGGTCTACAACCTCGACCTTGAGCAGATCAGACAGGCCATGGGGCAAGAAGCCCTCAGTGGCGAAGGCTTTCAGACTGAAGATGGCGATGGGGTGTTGATCAACAACAGCCTGGATCAGGTGTTCGCCTACCTCGACGACCCGGCCAATTCCGATGTCTTCGTTGAAGCGGTGCGCTATCAGCGCCTGGCCAAAACCAAATAAACCCAGCACGTAACAGCTTTTACTACAGGAGTCTCGGGTGGACGAATACCAGCAGACGATACGCATGTTGTCCGATCGCATAGTGCTGGCGCAGACGCCGATCCGCATTCTGGATGCGGTCAAGTGGGATGACAGCATTCGCAAGGGGTTCCTCAAGGGCAAGGGCAAGGAAATGCCGGCCGTGGACCGCGACTACTACCTCAATCGACCGCTGTCGTTCGACTCCAGCAAAGTGAAGCTGGAATTCCAGAACATCGAGCGCGATATCACTCGTCAACTCGGCCAGTTCAACCCGGTCGGGCAGATCATGCGCCGCATGTGCAAGGAATACCGCATGGTGGTGCGCATGCTTGAAGCGCGCGGCACCGAGGATTTCGGGCTGATTTCCCAGGAGTTGTACGGCGCGGCGTCCGATGCGTTTCACGCCGGCGACCCGACCCTGGCCGACCTGGGGCTGATGCTCTCCGATTACCTGAACAACATCGACGGCCGTGGCGACCTCAAGGACGAACCGAAAGTCCTCACCGCCAAGGAAGCCGTCGACCTGCTGCAACATCGGTTGAACAAGGTGTTTGGCGAAAACGAGGAAACCATCCGGGTGTTCGAGTCCGACGGGATCGTCGCCGACGCGGCGGCCGGTGCCGACTACATCAAGATCCGCACCGACGCGATGTTCAACAATCGCGACGTGCGTGCGCTGGAAGTCCATGAAGGGCTGGTGCATGTGGGCACCACCCTCAACGGTCTGAATCAGCCGATCTGTACGTTCCTGTCCAAGGGCCCGCCGTCGTCCACCGTGACTCAGGAAGGCCTGGCGATCCTGATGGAAATCATCACCTTCGCCTCCTACCCGAGTCGCCTGCGCAAACTCACCAACCGCACCCGCGCCATTCATATGGTGGAGGAGGGCGCGGACTTCTTGCAGATCTTTGAGTTCTTCCGGGCTCAGGGCTTTGAAATGGCCGAAAGCTACGGCAATGCCAGTCGGGTGTTCCGCGGCTCGGTGCCGAATGGTCTGCCATTTACCAAAGACTTGTCCTACCTCAAGGGCTTTATCATGATTTACAACTACATTCAGTTGGCCGTGCGCAAAGGCAAGCTGGAGCAGATACCGCTGTTGTTCTGCGGCAAGACTACGCTGGAGGACATGCGGACCTTGCGCCAATTGGTGGACGAAGGCCTGGTGGTGCCACCCAAGTACCTGCCCGAGCAGTTCCGCGACATGAACGCGTTGTCGGCGTGGATGTGCTTCTCCAACTTCCTCAACCACCTGAGCCTGGACCGGATCGAAGCGGATTACTCCAATATCCTTTGATTCAGATCGTTCCCACGCTCTGCGTGGGAATGCCGCCATGGACGCTCCGCGTCCACTGTGACGCAGAGCGTCACGGTATGCATTCCCACGCGGAGCATGGGAACGATCACCCACATTGAGACTTCACCGGATGAGAATCCTCGGCATCTTCTGCCTGCTCCTGGCCCTCGGCGGTTGCAGCTCTTTGCTGTTCTACCCCGAGCCAGGCCAGCCGTTCACCCCGGAAAAAGCCAAGCTCGACTATCGCGACGTCACCCTGACCACTGCCGACGGCCTCAAGCTGCATGGCTGGTGGCTGCCGGCGAAAAAAGGCGTCGAAGTCAAAGGGACTGTGCTGCATCTGCACGGGAACGGCGGCAACCTGGCGTGGCATTTGGGCGCGAGCTGGTGGTTGCCGAAGCAGGGTTATCAGGTGTTGTTGGTGGACTATCGCGGGTACGGGTTATCCGAAGGTAAACCGGCGTTGCCGGAGATCTATCAGGACATCGACGCCGCCTTCACATGGCTCGACCAGGCGCCGGAGGTCAAGGGCAAGCCGTTGATCCTTCTCGGTCAGAGCCTTGGCGGTTCGATGGCCGTGCATTACCTGGCCCAGCATCCCGAGCGTCAGCGGCAACTCAAGGCTTTCGTGCTCGATGGCGTGCCTGCCAGTTACCGCGATGTCGGGCGTTTCGCCCTGAGCACGTCATGGATGACCTGGCCGTTCCAGGTGCCGTTGTCGTGGTTGGTGCCGGACGGCGACAGCGCGATCCGTTCCATGACGCAGCTCAATGGTGTACCGAAACTGATCTATCACAGTATCGATGATCAGCTGGTGCCCCTTTCCAACGGCATCCGACTGTATCAAGCTGCGCCGCCGCCGCGAGTGCTGCAACTGACCCGGGGCGGTCATGTGCAAACCTTCGCCGACCCGGTCTGGCGCAAAGTCATGCTGCGCTACCTCGAAGACCCACAGCATTTCAACGGCCTGCGCCGCCGGGGTGAAATTCCGAATTACCCGGCACCCCCGAATTCTGAAGATGAACCACCAGAGAGTCCGCAATGAGTGAAGAACGTAACGCCATCCCGCTGATCATCACCGGTATCTGCAGCATCCTCGGCACCGTCGGGGCCCTGTGGTGGTACGGCTACCTGCACTTCGCCAAACCCGAGGATGCATTGCTGCTCAGCGACTTCACCATGCTCAAGACCGTGCCGGGCGAAGACTACAAAATCTCCCTGGAACCGGCCGCGCAAGTGGCTCAATGCATCGATGGCGTGCTGGTGATGTTCGACACCGAACAGAAAGGCCTGACCGGCGTACTGGTCAACAACAAGAAAAAAGCCGTGCGCTGCATGGGTCAGGAAACCCCGCAGAAGCTGGAGCAGTAACCCAATCCTGCGTTCACTGAAGACCCCCACAGGTTCGGTGATTGACATAGAAAAGCCCCGCCTGATCCGATCAGGCGGGGCTTTTGTGTTTCAGCAGGTGAAACTTAGTTCGAGCTGACCGCCGAACGCGGGATCACTGGCTGATTGTCATTGGAAATGGTCACTTCCACCCGACGGTTCATCGCACGGCCGGAGACGCTGGTGTTTTCGGCCACCGGGTATTCCTTGCCATAACCCTGGACCACGATGCGCGCCGGGTCGACACCCATCTTGATCAGGGCCACTTGCACCGAGGTCGCGCGGCGCTCGGACAGCGACTGGTTGTACGACGCCGCGCCGGTGCTGTCGGTGTAGCCTTCGACAATTACCTTACGGTCGGGGTTTTCCTGAAGGAACTGCGCCAGTTTGTTGATGTTCACCAAACCGTTGGGCTTCAGGTCGGCCTTGTTGGTGGCGAACAGCACGTCACCGAACGTTACCAGCGTGCCGCGATCGGTCTGTTTGGCGTTGAGGCTGTCCTGCAGCTGTTTGATCTGCTGGTCGCGGGCATCCAGACGCGCCTGGGCCCGCTGAGCCGCGGCGTTTTTCAGGTTGTTTTCAGCGGTGCGCAGGGCGATCGTTTGCTTGGCCACTTCAACGCGCTGGTTGGTCAGGTAAGCCAGTTGGTCGACCTTGTTCTGGTCTTCCTTGTCCTGGTAAGCCTTATCGGCCTTGTCCAGGTAATCGCTGGCGTCTTTGGTTTCCAGTGCCGCGACTTTGCTGGCTTGCGGGTTGGCTTGCAGGCCGGCGTAGTTGGTGCGGGCTTGCTCCAGGTTGGTGTTGGGCGGTGTGGAGCAGGCAGCCAGTGCAATGCTTGCGGCCAGGAGGGCGGGTATCATCAGTTGTTTGCGCATGGTGGTTCGTCCTTTCTATCGATAAAAGTGTCAGGCCTGAAAATCGGGATGCGCGCTCACTGCACGGTGCGCTGACTTTCCTGACGCAGTTCCTGAACACCTTTCTGTGAGTCCTTTACAGCCTGTTCGGCTTTCATCGCCTGGGCTTTGCGTTCTGCTACTCGGGCGTCCCACTCGGCCTGTTCGGCGAGCATTTTGGCTTCGTCATACTTTTGGTCGTGCATGGCGATTTCGGCTTGTTTGAGCTTGTCCTGAGCGGACTTCATTTCCACCGCGGCGAATTCGGTGCCCCCGGCGCTGACGGCACTGTTCACGGCCGATTGAGTCACGGCGTATTGCTCGGTGGGCGGGTTGCCGGCGCATCCGGCCAGAACCAGGCTGCTGCCGATGGCCAGGGCCGCCAGTTTGAGACCGCGCAGGTGGGTGGACGAGGATGAAGCAGTGCTGGTCTTCATGGTTTTCAACTCCGTTGGATAACTCCTGAAATACATCTGAATCCATCCTGGGCAAGGAGCCGCAACCTTCGATTTCCAGAGCATTTTGAAACGGCCGTCCCAGGCGTGGTTACTGGGTTGACCCGAGGTATTTTTTAAAAGTTCAGAGAATATGGCCTTTCGCCCGAAAAAACTTTGACCTGACGGACAAGGCTCTAAATCGGGAACTTAAGTCGTGCACAGGGTATTCCCGGCCCTGCACGGGCCAGGAAATACGTATTTCTGGAAGGGGAGCAAGACGCGCAAATCAGTGTTTTGGCTTGTCGTTTTCGGTCGACAAATCGTGCAAATGACGACGGGACAAGGCGAGAAAACGCGGGGTTGGACCGACGTCTTCGTACAGCGGATCGCCTTCTTCATCGGTGGCGACCACCGTTGACCCTTTCACATACGGAAAGCTCGCTTCGAGCTCTTCCAGGGCGGCGCCGATCAATTCTCCGAGCAGTTCTTCAGGGTGCCGCTTGGGGTACATATCGATAATCGCCGCCAGCCGTGCGGCGGCTTCCACGTCCAGACGAATCGTATAGCCAGTGTCGGTCAGGCGACCCTTGGCGTTTTCTTCCCAGTGCTTGGCGAGCTCGCGGATTTTCATAATGACCTCATTACGCACCTGCTCATGGCAGGCCGGGTGAGTGTCCGGCGGTGGCCGGTGGTAAGCCGTTGTACGGCTTGATGTTGAGACTAGCTGCAAGGCTTGAAGTTTGACGTCCCCTTGCCGTCTGCTTGTAAGAACCGCTTTACAACGGCACTCTCTATTATCAAAGCATAGCCGCCCGGATTTTCGCTGGAGAACTGCTGATGACCGATATTGATGCACGCTTGCGCGAGGACGTTCACCTGTTGGGTGAGCTGTTGGGCAACACCATTCGTGAGCAGTACGGGGATGGCTTTATCGACAAGATCGAGCAAATCCGCAAAGGCGCCAAGGCCGACCGTCGCGGTTCGATGGATGCCGAACTCAGCGCCAGCCTCAACCAGTTGAGCGAAGACGAATTGCTGCCGGTGGCGCGGGCGTTCAACCAGTTCCTCAACCTGGCCAATATCGCCGAGCAATATCAGCTGATTCACCGCCGCGAAGAGTCACAACCCGCGCCGTTCGAGGCCCGGGTGTTGCCGGAGCTGCTCGCTCGCCTGCTGAATGCCGGCCATGACGCCGAATCCCTGGCCCGGCAATTGGGCCGGGTGGACATCGAACTGGTATTGACGGCGCACCCCACCGAAGTGGCGCGTCGCACACTGATCCAGAAGTACGACGCGATCGCCGCGCAACTGGCCGCCCAGGACCATCGCGACCTGACCAGCGCCGAGCGCGAGCAGATCAAGACGAAGCTGCAGCGCCTGATCGCCGAAGCCTGGCACACCGAAGAAATCCGCCGCACCCGCCCGACACCCGTTGACGAAGCCAAGTGGGGCTTTGCGGTGATCGAGCATTCGCTGTGGCAGGCGATTCCCAACTATTTGCGCAAAGCCGACCAGGCCCTGCATGCCGCCACTGGCCTGCACCTGCCGCTGGAGGCCGCGCCGATTCGCTTTGCTTCGTGGATGGGCGGCGACCGCGATGGCAATCCCAACGTTACCGCCGCCGTGACCCGCGAAGTCTTGCTGCTGGCACGCTGGATGGCCGCCGATTTGTACGTGCGCGATGTCGATCACCTCGCCGCCGAATTGTCGATGCAACAGGCCAGCGACGCCCTGAAAGCCAAGGCTGGCGACAGCGCCGAGCCTTACCGCGCGGTACTCAAACAGCTGCGTGAGCGCCTGCGCGCAACCCGTAACTGGGCCCACGCCTCCCTGACAGCAACCACGCCGGCGTCCGCCGATGTGCTGCAAAACAACCGCGACCTGCTGGAGCCGCTGGAGCTGTGCTACCACTCGCTGCATGAATGCGGCATGGGCGTCATCGCTGATGGCCCATTGCTCGACTGCCTGCGCCGCGCGGTGACGTTCGGGCTGTTTCTGGTGCGCCTCGATGTGCGACAGGACTCCTCGCGCCACACCGCAGCCATGACCGAAATCACCGATTACCTCGGTCTGGGTCGTTATGAGGACTGGAACGAAGAGGAGCGCATCGCCTTCCTGATGCGTGAACTGAACAATCGCCGGCCGTTGCTGCCGGCCTACTTCAAGCCGTCTGCCGACACCGCCGAAGTGCTGGCGACGTGCCGGGAAATCGCTGCCGCGCCGGGGGCTTCCCTCGGCTCGTATGTGATTTCCATGGCTGGCGCCGCTTCCGACGTGCTGGTCGTGCAGTTGCTGCTCAAGGAGTCCGGCGTGTTGCGGCCGATGCGTGTGGTGCCGCTGTTCGAAACCCTCGCCGACCTCGATAACGCCGGCCCGGTGATCGAAAAACTGTTGTTGCTGCCGGGTTATCGCTCGCGGCTGCAAGGGCCGCAGGAAGTGATGATCGGTTATTCCGACTCGGCCAAGGACGCTGGCACTACGGCGGCGGCCTGGGCGCAGTATCGGGCGCAGGAGCGTCTGGTGGATATTTGCCGCTCGCGCGACGTGGAGCTGCTGTTGTTCCACGGTCGCGGCGGCACTGTGGGCCGTGGTGGCGGCCCGGCGCACGCGGCGATTCTGTCGCAGCCGCCGGGGTCGGTGGCGGGGCGTTTCCGCACCACCGAGCAGGGGGAAATGATTCGTTTCAAATTCGGCCTGCCGGACATCGCCGAGCAAAACCTCAATCTGTACCTGGCGGCGGTGCTGGAAGCGACCTTGCTGCCGCCACCACCTCCTACGCCTGCCTGGCGCCACTTGATGGACGAATTGGCCGCCGATGGGGTCAAGGCTTACCGTGCCGTGGTGCGGGAAAATCCGCAGTTCGTCGAGTATTTCCGCCAGTCCACCCCGGAGCAGGAGTTGGGGCGTTTGCCGTTGGGCAGCCGCCCGGCCAAGCGCCGCGCCGGCGGCATCGAAAGCCTGCGGGCCATTCCGTGGATTTTCGGCTGGACCCAGACGCGCCTGATGTTGCCGGCCTGGCTCGGCTGGGAAACGGCGCTGAGCAAGGCGCTGGAGCGCGGTGAAGGGGTACTGCTGGGGCAGATGCGCGAGCAATGGCCGTTCTTCCGCACCCGCATCGATATGCTGGAAATGGTGCTGGCCAAGGCCGACGCCGATATCGCCCAGTCTTACGATGAGCGTCTGGTCGAGCCGGATCTGCTCCCTTTGGGTGCGCATTTACGCGACCTATTGTCGCAGGCCTGTGCGGTGGTCCTGGGGCTGACTGGTCAGTCCCAGCTACTGGCACATAGCCCAGACACCCTTGAATTCATCCGCCTGCGCAACACCTACCTCGACCCGCTGCATCTATTGCAGGCCGAACTGTTGGCCCGTTCGCGGCAACAGGATGAAGCGCAGGGCAGCCCGGTAGAACAGGCGTTGCTGGTGTCTGTGGCGGGGATTGCCGCCGGTTTGCGAAATACCGGCTAAGGTTTTCGTCATAGGGAACAGGCACTCGGTGTGAACGTCGAGTGCCTGTCGGCGAGCGGTCGAAAAGGTCTGCCACGCGACAGTTAATGATGGGGTTGCGACTTGGGGTACCCCTTCGAAAGGGCACGTCCGGCGCAGGTTTCTCCGACTTTCGGCGGCTTGTGTGGGCAGAGCCTGCTGTGTATCTTGATCAGCCTTTGGCCGTTTGGGCGGTCACGACCCTATTTTTTGAGATTGGCCCTACGAGGCGAATCCATTGTTTTGTTTAAGTAATTCTAAATAAAAAATTGAGGAGCACATCTAATGCGCGTCATTCTGCTGGGAGCTCCCGGGGCCGGTAAAGGTACTCAGGCTAAGTTCATCACCGAAAAATTCGGCATTCCGCAAATCTCTACCGGTGACATGCTGCGTGCTGCTGTAAAAGCCGGCACCGAGCTGGGCATCAAAGCCAAAAGCATCATGGATGCCGGTGGTCTGGTCTCCGACGATCTGATCATCGCGCTGGTCAAGGACCGTATCGCGCAGCCTGACTGTGCCAACGGTTTCCTGTTCGACGGTTTCCCGCGCACCATTCCGCAAGCTGAAGCGTTGGTAGAAGCTGGCGTGGAACTGGACAACGTGGTCGAAATCGCCGTCGATGACGAAGAAATCGTTCAGCGTATCGCCGGTCGTCGCGTTCACGAGGCCAGCGGCCGCGTGTACCACACCGTCTACAACCCGCCGAAAATCGCCGGCAAAGACGACATCACCGGTGAAGAGCTGGTGCAGCGCAAGGACGACACTGAAGAAACCGTGCGTCATCGCCTGTCGGTCTACCACTCGCAGACCAAACCTCTGGTGGAGTTCTACCAAGGCCTGGCCGCTGCTCAGGGCAAGCCGAAGTACAGCCATATTCCGGGCGTCGGCTCGGTTGAGACGATCACCGGCAAGGTGCTTGAAGCGCTGAGCTGAAAAGTCTGATCGGCTTCATCTTCTACGGCCCGCTTGCGGGCCGTAGTTGTTTATACTGGCGCACTTTTTCTGACCTCTCTTACGGATACATCGATGAGCACCTTGCTGGCCCTGGACACCGCGACTGAAGCTTGCTCCGTTGCCTTGCTGCATGACGGCAAGGTCACGAGCCATTACGAGGTGATCCCGCGCCTGCATGCGCAGAAGCTGCTGCCGATGATTCAGCAACTGCTGGCCGAGGCCGGGACCACGCTGCAAGCGGTTGACGCGATTGCGTTCGGTCGTGGGCCGGGCGCGTTTACCGGTGTGCGGATCGCCATCGGCGTGGTGCAAGGGCTGGCGTTTGCGCTGGACCGTCCGGTGTTGCCGGTCTCCAACCTCGCCGTACTCGCCCAGCGGGCTTATCGCGAACACGGCGTCAGCCAGGTCGCGGCAGCCATCGATGCGCGTATGGATGAGGTGTATTGGGGCTGCTACCGCGAAACGGCGGGGGAGATGCGGCTGGTGGGCAACGAAGCGGTATTGCCACCGGAAGCCGCCGCGTTACCGGTCGATGCCAGCGGCGAGTGGTTCGGCGCGGGCACTGGTTGGGGTTATGCCGAGCGTATTGCGGTGAACCTGATCGGCCAGGACGCGGGCATGCTGCCCCACGCCGAAGATCTGCTGACCCTGGCGCGTTTCGCCTGGGAACGCGGTGAAGCGATCGTGGCCGATCAGGCGCAGCCGGTGTATCTGCGCGATAAAGTCGCGACGCCGAAAGCGCGTTGACCGCAAAAAGATCGTCCGATCGCGGCCCGAGCCTTCGGCAGCTCCTACATTTGGAATGACGTACCCCTGTAGGAGTTGCCGAAGGCTGCGATCTTGAGGGGCCGGCGGCCAATCGTCATTTTCTGCCCGTCGCTTTTAAACCTTTTCGCTTTTCTGTGTTCTAGTTATCACTCGGCGGTTTGCGAAGTGGGTAATGCGCCACTAAACTGCCATCATCGATACCGAGCATGCACTTATGCGTATAGACGGCGTTTCCTCCCAGTCCTACCCGATCAAGCGCAAGCCTCGTAAAGGCCATGTGTCTGAGGATGACTCCGTCGATATCGACGGCGAGCTGGAATTCCCTACCGAAGAGCAATTGGCCGCCCGCGCCGCCAAAGCCTCCGCGCAACGCCTGAGCAATCTTCCCGCGCGTCAACAAGACATGATTTATCACCGCGCCATGAGCAAAAGCGTGGCGATGGCACTGGCCAGTTACCTGAGCACTGCCACTTTTGTCGACTGGGATGCGGATGTGCTGGGTCTCGACCTGTACATCTGATGCTGCCTTATTACCTCGGCTGCCCGTCCTGGAGCGAAAACGCCTGGCGCGACTACTTGTATCCACAGGACGCCAGGCCCGCCGAGTTTCTTGATCTTTATTCTCAAGTGTTCAACGCCGTGGAAGGCAATACGACCTTCTATGCGAGCCCGGCTGCCGCCACCGTGCAGCGCTGGGCCGAGACCATGCCCGAACACTTTCGCTTCACCGCCAAATTCCCCGGCGACATCAGCCACAGCGGTGACCTGCGCGAACAATTGACCGCTACAGAAACGTTCCTGCAATTGCTCAGCCCTCTGGGGGCGCGGGTTTCGCCATTGTGGCTGCAATTGTCCAAAAGCTTCACCCCGCAACGACTGTCGGAGCTGGCCGGTTTTATCGATGCGGTGGACCGGCCCTTGGCGGTCGAAGTGCGGCATGACGAATTCTTCGCCAAGGGCGATGCCGAGCGAATGCTCAATCGCCTGCTGCTGGATCGTGGCGTCGAGCGCATTTGCCTCGATCCGCGCGCGCTGTTCAGCTGCACCTCGACCGATCCTTCGGTACTCCACGCCCAATCGAAAAAGCCCAGGGTGCCGCCTCGCCCTGCGGCGTTCACTCAGTTTCCGCAGGTGCGCTTCATCGGCCACCCGGAGCTTGAAGCCAACGATCCATTTCTGGTGCCATGGGTCGAGAAAATTGCCGTCTGGATCGAAGAGGGCCGCACGCCGTATATCTTCCTGCACACCGCCGATAACCTGCTGGCGGCGAAACTGGCACAACGTTTTCACGTACAACTGATGCAGCGTTTGCCTGGCCTGCCGCCGCTGCCTGAGCTATACAGAGAACCCGCCGCCGAGCAACTTGGTTTGCTCTGAAGCGGGTTTTCCCTTTTTCAGGAGTCTGCCAATGGATGCGCAAACCCTTCGAGCCCAGGCGTTCAAAGCACTGCACGAACGCGAGGGCGCTTTTGTCATTCCCAACCCCTGGGACGCCGGCTCGGCGAAAATGCTCGCCAGCCTGGGCTTCGAGGCACTGGCAACCACCAGCGCCGGTTATGCCTTTTCCCGGGGCCGTCCTGATGGTGGGCTGACGCTCGACGATACCCTGGCAAATGTTGAGGCGATTGTCGCGGCTACGGATTTGCCGGTCGCGGTGGATCTCGAAAACGGCTTTGCCGACGCTCCTGCCGAGTGCGCCCAAAGTATTCTACGGGCCGCCCAGGCCGGTGCCGTAGGCGGCTCGATCGAGGATGCCACCGGGCGTGAAGACGGTCCGATCTACTGCTTCGAGCATGCCGTGGCGCGTATCGAGGCCGCCGTCGCAGCAGCGCGCAGTTTGCCTTTCCCCTTCACGTTGACGGCGCGTGCCGAGAACTATTTGCACGGCAATCCTGACCTCGACGATACCATTCGCCGCTTGCGGGCATTCGCCGAGGCCGGCGCGGACGTGCTTTACGCCCCAGGCCTGCGTAATGCCGAAGAGGTCTTGGCGGTGGTTCGCGCCGTGGCACCGAAACCGGTGAATGTGTTGATGTCCGGCGGGCTCAAGCTGACGGTTGCGCAGTTGAGCGAAATGGGCGTCAAGCGCATCAGCGTCGGTTCGGCCCTGGCTTTGGCAGCGTATGGCGAGTTCTTGCGCGCGGCCGAGGAAATCCAGCAACACGGGACCTTTGGCTTCACTTCCCGGTCGATGCCGTTCCAGAAGGCCAATCAATTCTTCAAAGGCTGACGGGGTCGGACCGAGGTGGCTGGGCCGCTGAGGGGTTATGCGGCGATGCGCAGGTTCTGCAGAACGATCGGGCGTGCCCAGCCGTTATCGAAATCGAGTTGTTTCTGTTGTTCCACCAACTCTTGCGGTGAGAACGGCGGGAACGGTTTGTCCAGCAGGTCGAGTTCGAACTCGGCGATTGGCAAGTGCAGCGGACGCGGTTGCGGTGCGGCACCAGGCTCGGGCAGCGGTTGACCGGCAGTGAGCACGATCGGGCGAACCCAGCCGCTTTCGAAGTCCTGCTGTTTCTGTTGCGCGACGATTTCTTCTGGCGGGAACGGTGGGGCCGGTTTATCGGCCAGGTCCATTTCGAACTCGGCAATCGGCAGGAACAACGGCTCGGGTGGACGGACCGGGGTTTCTGTGACGTTGCATTCGCGCTGGGAAATGATGTGCGCCAGCAGCTCGCTGCCGACGGTCGGTTCAACCGGGCTGTCCAGATCGACCGGTGGGAAGTTGAGCGACGCCGGCACCACATCACCCGACTGATCGGCCAGGGCCTGGGCAAAAAAATCTTGCCACAGGTGACTGACGCCGCTCAGTGCTTGGGAGTTTCGCAGGCCAAAATCGCCGTGGGGCGAGATGTAACCTATCGATGTGCGTTGAATGCCTGACATTTTTCTCGGTCGACGCTCAGCTCTGGCAAAATGCTCGATAGTTTGGTTATCGGCCGTTTTTGCCGATCATTAATTTTTTGAGCGTGTTTTCCCATGATTGAGCAACCTGCGGCCTGCCGCATCCATGTCGAAGCCTTGGGCGCGACGTTCCAGCCACAGGCCGAGCAATGGGCCGAGCGCCTGGGTTTGCCGTTGCAGGTGGATGACGGCGAGTTTGCCCTGCAGGTGGGCGAGCAGGGTTTGCAACTGCAACAACTGGGGCCGGATGCACCGGGGCCGGTGCGGGTCGACTTCGTCGAGGGTGGCGCGGCCCATCGTCGGTTGTACGGCGGCGGCAGCGGTCAGATGATCGCCAAGGCGGTCGGCATCGCCCAGGGCGTGCGGCCACGGGTGCTGGACGCCACGGCCGGGTTGGGCAAGGACGCGTTCGTGCTGGCCAGCCTGGGCTGCGAGATGAGCCTGATCGAGCGCCAGCCGCTGATCGGCGCCTTGCTTGAAGATGGCCTGGCACGTGGCGCGGAAGATTTCGACGTAGCGCCGATCGTGGCGCGGATGCGTTTGCTCAAGGGCAATTCGATCGAGGTGATGCGCAACTGGGAAGGCGAGCCGCCGCAGGTGATCTACCTCGACCCGATGTTTCCCCATCGTGAGAAAACCGCGTTGGTGAAGAAGGAAATGCGCCTGTTCCGGCCGCTGGTCGGCGATGATCCGGATGCGCCGGCCCTGCTCGCAGCGGCGTTGGCCCTGGCCAGTCACCGGGTGGTGGTCAAGCGCCCGCGCAAGGCGCCGTGCATCGATGGGCCGAAGCCGAGCCATGCGCTGGACGGCAAGTCCAGCCGGTATGACATTTATCCGAAGAAAGCGCTCAAGCCCTAAAAAGATCGCAGCCTTCGGCAGCTCCTACAGGATCGGGTTTACATCGCCCGATGTAGGAGCTGCCGAAGGCTGCGATCTTTTTGCAGACAACACTTATTCCGCTGGATTCAGGGCCGATAAGCCCGCATAAACAACCCGACCACTTCCCGTACGTGGGCTTCGGCCGCATCCCCGGTTACCGGTTCGCCGCAGCCATACAGCAAGCGGAAATTCCCCGCGCCCTTGAGCAGGCAGAAGAAGTGCTCGGCGGCATTGCGCGGTTTGTCGATGCTCAACACGCCACTCTGATCGATCTTGCTCAGCAAACGCTCCATGCCGTGCAACACGCGTTCCGGCCCGGCTTCGAAGAAGATCTGTGCGAGTTTCGGGTCCTGGCTGCCCAGCGTCATCATCAGCCGGTGCAGGTTCACCGATTCGTCGCTGTTGATCAGTTGATGAAAGCCGTGTGCGATGTTCAGCAGCACGGTTTCCAAGGCGATGCCGTCCGGCAATTCAAAAACCAGCGGAGGCAATTGCTCCTCGCATTTGGCCACGACAGCGGAGGAGAACAGCGTCTCCTTGTCGTTGAAATGGCTGTAGACCGTCAGCTTCGACACGCCGGCCTCAGTCGCTACGGCATCCATGCTGGTGTTGGCGTATCCCTTACTCAGAAACAGGATTTTCGCCGCGTCGAGGATTGCCCGGCGTTTGGCCAGATCCTTGGGGCGGCCCGGACCGCTGGGTGGGGAAAGATTGTCTGACATTCTTCGCTTTTAATACTGGACTGGTGAGTTTGCTATTAATAACATACTGGTCAGTATAATTATTCCAAGCACCATTAGCGAAAGGTCGTTCACCATGCTGCGCTATGCCTTGCCCCTCGCGTTGCCGGTCAGTCTGGCTTTTTTATTGTCGGCGTGTGGCCATGAAGAAGCCCCTCCGGTCAGCGTGCGCCCGGCCATGGTGGTGCAGCCAGAGCCCTCGGCCCAGGCAATGGAAAGCTATCCCGGCGAAGTTCGCGCGCGGTATGAGCCGGACCTGGCCTTCCGTATTGGCGGCAAAGTCAGCCGACGACTGGTCGAAGAAGGGCAGAGGGTCAAGGCTGACCAACCCCTGGCGGAACTCGATCCTCAGGACGTGCGCCTGCAACTGGAAGCCACCCGTGCCCAGGTCGCGGCCGCCGAAGCCAATCTGAACCTGGTGCGCGCCGAGCGTGATCGCTACAAGACCCTGATGGAGCGGCAGATGGTCAGCCCTTCGCAGTACGACAACGCGGAAAACCTCTACCGCTCCGGAGAGGCCCGCCTCAAGCAAATCAAAGCCGAATTCAACGTTTCGACCAATCAGGCCAGTTACGCGGTGTTGCGTGCGCCACAGGATGGCGTGGTCGCCAAGCGTGCGGTTGAAGTCGGGCAAGTGGTGGCGGCCGGGCAAACCGTGTTTACCCTGGCCACCGATGGCGAGCGTGAAGTGTTAATCAGCCTGCCGGAGCAGAGCTTCGGCCGCTTCAAGGTCGGTCAGCCGGTCTCGGTGGAGCTCTGGACCCAACCCGATCAGCGTTTCCCTGGGCAGATCCGTGAGTTGTCGCCTGCCGCCGATCCCAAATCCCGCACTTTTGCCGCCCGTATCGCTTTTACCGCCGGCAAGGTTCCCGCCGAACTCGGCCAGAGCGCCCGGGTGTTCATCCAGATCGCCGAAGTGGTGCCGTTGTCAGTGCCGCTGTCGGCCCTCACCGCAGAAAACGGCGCCACCTACGTGTGGGTGGTCGGCGCCAACAACACCTTGAAAAAAGTCCCGGTGCGGGTCGGTGCATTTGGCGAGAAAACCGTGCCGGTACTCGAGGGGCTGAACGCCAGCGACTGGGTGGTGGCGGCCGGTGTTCATGTGCTTCACGACGGGCAGCAAGTGCGCCCGGTGGATCGCTCCAACCGCGTGGTCAATCTGGCGCACAAGGAGTAATCCCCGATGGGTTTCAATCTATCCGAATGGGCGCTGCGTAACCGCCAGATCGTACTGTTCCTGATGCTTCTGCTGGCCGTCGTCGGGGCGTTGTCCTACACCAAGCTCGGCCAAAGCGAAGACCCGCCGTTCACCTTCAAGGCCATGGTAATTCGTACCAACTGGCCGGGGGCCACGGCCGAGGAAGTGTCGCGTCAGGTCACCGAGCGTATTGAAAAGAAACTGATGGAGACCGGCGAGTACGAACGGATCACCTCGTTCTCCCGCCCGGGCGAGTCCCAGGTGACATTCATGGCTCGGGACTCCATGCATTCGGTGGAAATCCCGGACCTCTGGTATCAGGTCCGCAAGAAGATCAGCGACATCCGTCAGACCCTGCCACCGGGTATCCAGGGCCCGTTTTTCAACGATGAATTCGGCACCACCTTCGGCAACATCTATGCCCTGACCGGCGAAGGCTTTGATTACGCAGTGCTCAAGGATTACGCCGACCGCATCCAGATCCAGCTGCAACGGGTCAAGGATGTGGGCAAGGTCGACCTGCTCGGGTTGCAGGACGAGAAGGTCTGGATCGAACTCTCCAACGTTAAACTGGCCACCCTCGGGGTGCCGCTGGCGGCGGTGCAGCAGGCACTTGAAGAACAGAACGCGATGTCTACCGCAGGCTTCTTCGAAACCACCAGCGAGCGTTTGCAGCTACGGGTCTCGGGGAATTTTCAGACGGTCGACGAGATCAAGAACTTCCCGATCCGCGTCGCTGATCGCACGTTCCGCATCGGTGATGTGGCGAACGTTCGTCGTGGCTTCAACGATCCACCGGCGCCGCGCATGCGCTTCATGGCTGAAGACGCCATCGGTCTTGCGGTGGCCATGAAGGACGGTGGCGATATTCTGGTATTGGGCAAGGCGCTGGAAATCGAGTTCGCCCGGATCCAGCAAAACCTTCCGGCCGGCATGCAGTTGCGCAAAGTGTCCGATCAACCCGCTGCGGTGAAAACCGGTGTCGGCGAGTTCGTCCAGGTGCTGGTGGAGGCCCTGGCGATTGTGTTGCTGGTGAGCTTCTTCTCCCTCGGTGTGCGCACCGGCATGGTGGTGGCGCTGGCGATTCCGCTGGTGTTGGCGATGACGTTCGCCTGCATGTATTACTTAGGAATAGGCCTGCACAAGATTTCCCTCGGCGCGCTGGTGCTGGCGCTGGGCTTGCTGGTGGATGATGCGATCATCGCCGTGGAAATGATGGCGATCAAAATGGAGCAGGGCTTCGACCGGATCAAGGCCGCCAGCTATGCCTGGACCAGCACCGCGTTCCCGATGCTCACCGGTACGTTGATCACCGCCGCCGGTTTCCTGCCGATTGCCACCGCGCAATCGGGCACCGGCGAGTACACCCGCTCGATCTTCCAGGTGGTGACCATCGCGCTACTGGCGTCGTGGGTGGCCGCCGTGGTTTTTGTGCCTTATCTGGGGGAGAAACTTCTGCCGGACCTGGCGAAAATTCACGCCGCCAAACACGGCACCGGCGACGGCCAACCCGACCCTTACGGCACGCCGTTCTATCAGCGCGTCAGACGGCTGGTGGAGTGGTGCGTGCGCCGGCGCAAAACGGTGATCGTGCTGACCATCGTGATGTTCGTCGCGTCCGTGGTGCTGTTCCGTTTCGTGCCGCAGCAGTTCTTCCCGGCATCGGGGAGACTGGAATTGATGGTTGATCTGAAACTCGCCGAAGGTGCCTCCCTGAGCAACACCGCCGAGGAGGTCAAGCGTCTCGAAGGCCTGCTCAAGGATCACGCCGGGATCGACAACTATGTGGCTTATGTCGGCACCGGTTCGCCGCGCTTCTACCTGCCGCTGGATCAGCAACTTCCGGCCGCAAGCTTTGCGCAGTTTGTGGTGCTGGCCAAGACCATCGAAGACCGCGAAGCCCTGCGCACTTGGCTGATCGAAACCCTCAACGAACAATTCCCGGCCTTGCGCTCGCGGGTCACGCGTCTGGAAAACGGCCCGCCGGTTGGCTATCCGGTGCAGTTCCGGGTCACCGGTGAACACATTGCGGACGTCCGTGCCCTGGCGCGTAAAGTTGCGGCCAAGGTTCGCGAGAATCCACACGTGGCCAACGTGCATCTGGACTGGGAAGAGCCGAGCAAAGTCGTGTACCTGAACGTCGATCAGGACCGCGCGCGGGCGCTGGGCGTGAGCACGGCGAACCTCTCTGGGTTCCTGCGAGGCTCGTTGACCGGTGCCAGTGTCAGCCAGTACCGCGAAGACAACGAATTGATCGAGATCCTGCTGCGCGGCACGGTGCATGAGCGCACTGAACTGGCATTGCTGCCGAGCCTGGCCGTGCCGACCGACAACGGTCGCAGCGTGGCGCTGTCGCAGATTGCCACGCTGGAATACGGCTTCGAGGAAGGCATCATCTGGCACCGTAACCGCCTGCCCAACGTGACGGTTCGCGCCGACATCTACGGCAAGGAACAACCGGCGACACTGGTGCAGCAAATCATGCCGACCCTCGATCCGATCCGCGCCGAACTGCCGGACGGCTATCTGCTGGAAGTCGGCGGTACGGTGGAAGACTCGGCCCGTGGGCAGAACTCGGTGAAGGCCGGGGTGCCGCTGTTCATCGTGGTGGTGCTGACGTTGCTGATGCTGCAACTGCGCAGTTTTTCACGCACTGCCATGGTGTTTCTGACCGCGCCGCTGGGGTTGATCGGGGTGACGTTGTTTCTGATGGTGTTCCGTCAGCCGTTCGGTTTCGTCGCCATGCTCGGGACCATCGCGCTGTCCGGGATGATCATGCGTAACTCGGTGATTCTGGTGGATCAGATCGAGCAGGACATCGCTGCCGGGCTCAAGCCCTGGCAGGCGATCATCGAGGCGACGGTGCGACGTTTCCGGCCGATTGTGTTGACCGCGCTGGCGGCGGTGCTGGCGATGATTCCATTATCGCGCAGTGTGTTTTTCGGGCCGATGGCGGTGGCGATCATGGGCGGGCTGATTGTGGCGACGGCGTTGACGCTGCTGTTCTTGCCGGCGTTGTATGCGGCGTGGTTCAGAGTGAAAAAAGAACCGGTTTGATCCTGGTGGCCTCGACCTCGTGGTTTGGTTCACCGCATTCCCTTGTAGGCGCGGCCTGCGGCGGCTCCTACATGTATTTCAGATCCGTCTGATATTGAGTCAGAGCAAGGGCGGTGTTGTACTCAAGACTCGGTTTCGTGAGTTTTTGAGACAGCAATGATGAAAAAGCCGCCCATGCTGAAGGGCAGATCCGACCCGGTGTTCGATCGGTTGGGGCAATCGCCCAATAAGGAACGCCTCTCGGACTACCTCGCACTGCTCAAGCCTCTGGACGATCAGGGGCGTTACCTTCCATTCGATGACTTACGCTACCGCTGGGCGCCGGGGCTGGACTCGAATCTGTGCTGGGCCTTGGTCAAAAAAGCCCGGACCGCCCAGTACTCAACCCTTCTGCCATTGGGCGAGCCTGTCCAATGGGGCCGCTTCGTGCTCACGCCGCTGGCGCAGAAAGCGATTTCTGCCGTCGATAGGCAGGCGACAACGGCAGCGCTGGAACACATGACCAACCAGATCGGCGAGCATGCGCATTTCAGCTACCTGCTCAACGATCTGATCGAAGATGAAGCCATCAGCAGCAGCCAACTCGAAGGTGCAGCGACCACTACCCGAGTGGCAAAAGATATGCTCAAGCGCAAGCGGCTGCCGCGTACGCCGGATGAACGGATGGTCATCGGCAACTACAAAATGATGAACTTCGCCTGGGAAAAGCGTTATGAACCCTTGAGCGTCGAGCTGATTACGGCGATGCATCGTGTCGGCGTCGAGGGCATCGACGACACTCAATATTCACCCGGGGCTTTCAGGGCCAACGATGATGTGGTGGTGCAGGATGGCGAGGGCAATACCGTTCATACGCCGCCGCCCGCAGCAGGGCTGGTGTCACGGCTGCAGGTGCTGTCGAATTGGATCAATCAGTCCCACAACGACCCCTATCAAGTGGATTATCTTCATCCGTTGATAAAAGGCATCGCCCTGCATTTTGCGTTGGGTTATGAGCATCCTTTTCGCGATGGCAACGGCCGGGTCGCGCGGGCGCTGTTTTACTGGTTCATGTTCAAAAATGACTTCTCGGCCTTTCGTTATATAGCGATCAGCATTTTGCTGCGCAATGCGCCGGTGAAATATGGCCGCTCGTATCTGAATACGGAAGCTGATGAGCTGGACCTGACTTATTTCATCGATTTCCAGTGTTCGGTGATTCTGCGTGCTGTCAGTGGTTTTACTGAGGCCTATCGGAAAAGTCTGGCTTATGCCGAGAACTTTGATCGATGGTTGTTGGAATCCGGTTTTTTCGATCAATTGACCGAGAGGCAACGAGCTGTATACCAAGTGGCCAAGAGTGGAATGGCCAAGGAATTTACGGCGGTCAATGTGAAGGAGAACCTGGACTGCTCTTACAATACTGCGTCGGCGACCTTGAATGGGTTGGTTGAGTTGAACGTATTCGAGAAGAGGAAAATGGGCAGAGAGTGGGTGTTCTTCTTGCGCGGAGCGCCGTAGGCGCCGGCAAGCTGCCATTCTTGACCCGTGACATAAATGAAAAGCCCGCCGATCCTTTAAAAGATCAGCGGGCTTTTTGTTGAGTCTGATTATTCCCAACACATGGAAACGATCAGGTTACGGGTCAGAACAATATCTTCGCCACATCCGCAAAGCGCTTGGCAAAGTGCACGGTAATCCCTTCCTTCAGGTAGTCCGGCAACTCTTCGAAGTTACCGCGGTTTGGCTCCGGCAAAATCAGTTCATTGATCTTCTGCCGACGCGCCGCGATGACTTTCTCGCGCACACCGCCAATCGGCAGTACATGCCCGGTTAGCGTCAGTTCTCCTGTCATGGCCACGCCTTTTTTCGGCGGTTGGTTGCGGGCGAGGGAGAGCAGGGCGCTGGCCATGGTCACGCCGGCGCTCGGGCCGTCTTTCGGCGTTGCGCCTTCCGGTACGTGGAGGTGGACGAAGGCTTCATCGAAGAATGTCGGGTCACCGCCGAATTGCTTCAGATGGGAGCTGACGTAGCTGTAGGCAATTTCCGCCGACTCTTTCATCACGTCCCCCAGTTGCCCGGTGAGTTTGAAGCCTCGGTTGAGCGTGTGAATGCGCGTGGCTTCGATCGGCAGGGTCGCGCCGCCCATGCTGGTCCAGGCCAGACCGGTAATCACACCGACGCCGGACAGCACTTGCTCGTTGCGGAACACCGGGCGGCCGAGTGAGGCTTCCAGGTCTTTGGGGCCGAGTTTGATGACGGCTTTCGGTTCGTCGAGCAGTTTCATCACCGCTTTGCGCACCAGTTTGCCGAGGTTTTTCTCCAGCTGACGGACGCCGGCCTCACGGGCATAGCCGTCGATCAAGGCCCTCAATGCAGTGTCGCTAATGCTCAAGTTGCCTTTGGATACGCCGGCCTTTTCCAGCTGTTTCGGCCACAGGTGACGCTTGGCGATGGCGACTTTTTCTTCGGTGATGTAACCCGACAGGCGAATCACTTCCATCCGGTCCAGCAACGGGCCGGGGATTGAGTCCAGGGTGTTGGCCGTGCAGACGAATAGCACTTTCGACAGGTCCAGGCGCAAATCCAGATAATGGTCGAGGAATTCGACGTTCTGTTCCGGGTCGAGGGTTTCCAGCAGCGCCGAGGCCGGGTCGCCCTGGTAGCTCTGGCCCATCTTGTCGATCTCGTCGAGCATGATCACCGGGTTCATCACTTCGACGTCTTTCAACGCCTGGACGAGTTTGCCCGGTTGTGCGCCGATGTAGGTACGGCGATGGCCCTTGATCTCGGCTTCGTCACGCATGCCGCCAACGCTGAAGCGGTAGAACGGCCGCCCCAAGGATTCGGCGATGGATTTACCAACGCTGGTCTTGCCCACGCCCGGCGGGCCCACCAGCAACACGATGGAGCCGCTGATCTCGCCTTTATAGGCACCGACCGCGAGGAACTCGAGGATGCGGTCCTTGATGTCGTCGAGGCCGGCGTGGTGTTTGTCCAGCACCTTGCGCGCATGCTTGAGGTCGAGTTTGTCCTCGCCGTACACGCCCCACGGCACCGAAGTCGCCCAATCGAGGTAGTTGCGGGTCACCGCGTATTCCGGCGATCCGGTTTCGAGGATCGACAGTTTGTTCATTTCCTCAACGATGCGTTTCTGCGCCTGGGGCGACAACACCTTGCCCGTCAGGCGTTGCTCGAACTGTTCGATGTCGGCACTGCGGTCGTCCTTGGTCAGCCCCAGCTCCTGCTGAATGACCTTGAGTTGTTCCTTGAGGAAGAACTCGCGCTGATGTTCGCCAATCTTGCGGTTAACTTCAGCGGAAATCTCTTTCTGCAAGCGCGCGACTTCGACTTCCTTGCGCAGCATCGGCAGGACTTTTTCCATGCGCTTGAGCATCGGAACGCAGTCGAGCACTTCTTGCAGTTCGCTGCCCGTGGCCGAGGTCAGGGCGGCGGCGAAGTCGGTCAGGGGCGACGGATCGTTGGGGCTGAAGCGGTTGAGGTAGTTTTTCAACTCTTCGCTGTACAGCGGGTTCAGCGGCAGCAGTTCCTTGATCGCATTGATCAGCGCCATGCCATAGGCCTTGACCTCGTCGGTCGGCTCGGTGGGCTGGTGCGGGTATTCGACTTCCACCAGGTACGGTGGGCGATGGTGCTTGAGCCAGGTTTTGATGCGCACCCGGGTCAGGCCCTGGGCGACGAATTGCAGTTTGCCGTTTTCGCGGCTGGCGTGATGGACTTTGACCAGCGTGCCGTATTCCGGCAGGGCTTTGGTGTCGAAATGGCGCGGGTTGTCCTGGGGAGCGTCCATGAAGAACAGGGCCAGGGAATGGTGGTCGGATTGACTCACCAGTTCGAGAGTCTCGGCCCACGGCTCTTCGTTGACGATCACCGGCAGCACTTGCGCCGGGAAGAAAGGCCGGTTGTGGATCGGGATGATGTAGACCTTGTCCGGCAGGTTCTGCCCAGGCAGGGTGAGGCCTTTGCCGGTTGAAGGGTGTTCGTTTTTGTCTGTTTCGGCGTATTCGCTCGGGTCTTCGGGGAATTCTTGCTGGTCGGTCATGGGGCACCTGCGCAATAGGGTATGGGTCTTAGATGGGGCAGGTGGGGGGTGGTTTCAATGGCCCTGGCTATTTCAGGGTGTGTGTTCAGGGTTTTGACAGGTCTTGGGCTCCTTGGCGGCCTTTGGGCCGACCATGCTTTGGTTGATTGGGTACATATCCATTCCTGCGGTAACGGCGGCTGGCGGTTTCGCCCTTACGGCGACTCCCTTTTTTACAAGCGCCTAAAAAAGGAAGCAAAAAACGCTCGCCCCAAGCGTCCGGCCCCTCGCTTAGGCTCGGGGTTCCTTCGCTCCGGTATCCATCTGGGGGCATCGCCCTACGGTCTGCTTCGCTACGACCTACATGCGATGGGTTCGACTGCGTCGAACGGCGCTGCGCGCCAATCCCCAGATGAACACCTGCGCTCAGCCTCCCGAAGGGGCGGGTGGATCAAGATCAAAAGCAGCAGGCGAGCTAACGCTCGGCCTGTAGGTTGGCGGGTGTACGCCGCTCCACTGTGGGAGCGGGCTTGCCCGCGATGACGATTGGTCATTCAACATTGATATCGACTGACATACCGCTATCGCGAACAGGCTCGCTCCCACAAGGGATCAGCTGTGTGGCGCAGGCTTCGGCACGTCGACGTTATCCAGAACCCGATTCACCGCCAGCTCGGCCAGCATGATGACCTGCTGGATCGCCAGGAGCGTATGCCGTTGCGGAGCATCGACATACGCGGCAATGTCGCTGGTCATGACGCTGGCTGAGGCCAGTGACTCGCAGACATTGGCCAGCAGACTTTCGTTATCCATGTCCGGCGCAACCATAAACATCCTGCTTGGCTTGCGGCCTTCGGTTTTTTTCGGAGTGGGATTGAGGTAGTGGTCGAGCGCGCGTTCGGCGGCGTCGTGGAGTTTTTTCGAATCGAGGGATTCGTAGGGCGAAACGTCGTCGGTTTCAGGGGGATTCGGTGTGGCTTTGAACATGGTGAAACTCCATTCGAGGATTTGGAGTTCGCCACCACTGCGACCAAGCAGGAGGGTGGCGAACCGTACGCAGGTTGGTCGACCAGGGAATGGAAACCCGGCAGGGCCAAAGCCCTCCCACGCACAGTTCGCCATGAAGCCTGCACGAAAAGTGCACCATTCTAAACCTGGGCGACCAAGCCCGGTCGCTGAATTTGCAGCGACCCCCAAAGCCTATCCACGCCACTTCCGAGCGACAACCGTCAAAACCTGTCGGAAAGTTCTCAAAAAAACACCACGTTTGTAGGAGCTGCCGAAGGCTGCGATCTCTTGATCTTGAAAAGTCAAAGTCAAAAGATCGCAGCCTTCGGCAGCTCCTACGGGGGATAGGTGAACCTGAAAAATCGAGCATAAAAAAGGCGACGCCCCTCACAGGGCGTCGCCTTTGTTTTAACTGCCGCTACCGCTTATTCCGACAGTTTGTACGCAATTACATAGTCACCTTGCTTGGTGCCCAGCGATCCGTGACCGCCCGCAACGACGAGCACGTATTGCTTGCCGTCCTTACCGGTGTAGGTCATCGGTGTGGTTTGCGCGCCCGCTGGCAGGCGGCCTTCCCACAGCTGCTTGCCGTTTTTCACGTCGTAGGCGCGCAGGTACTGGTCGAGGGTGCCGCTCAGGAAGGCCACGCCACCGGCGGTGGTGAAGGTCCCGCCCAGGCTCGGTACGCCCATGCTCAGAGGGATCGGAACCGGCGAGCTGTCACGCACGGTGCCGTTTTTGTGTTTCCAGATGATTTTGCTGGTGGTCAGGTCGACGGCTGTCACGTAACCCCAGGCCGGTGCCTGGCACGGCAGGCCCATTGGCGAGAGCAGGGGTTCGAGGATGACGCCGTATGGCGCGCCTTTGTTCGGCTGCACGCCTTCGGTTTCGCTTTTACGCGGGCCTTGGGCTGCGATTTCGGCGGCGGGGATCAGTTTCGATTTGAACGCCATGTAGTCCGGGTTCATGAAAGCAATCTGACGCACCGGGTCAACCGAGATACCACCCCAGTCGAACACACCGAAGTTGCCTGGATAAACGATCGAACCTTGCAGCGATGGCGGCGTGAACGGGCCGTCGTAGCGCAGGGATTTGAAGTTGATCCGGCAGATCAGTTGGTCAAACGGGGTGACGCCCCACATGTCGCGCTCTTTCAGCGGCGGCGGCATCAGGTTCAGGTCGGATTTCGGTTGGGTCGGCGAGGTGTGATCACCTTCGACAGCGCCTTGTGGCACCGGCACTTCGTTGATCGGCACGATGGCCTTGCCGTTGCTGCGGTCCAGCACGTAAATGCTGCCTTGCTTGGTGGACGCAAGCACCGCCGGTTTCACACCGTCAGCGGTTTTCAGGTCCATCAGGGTTGGCTGGCCACCGACGTCCATGTCCCACAGGTCATGGTGCGTGAACTGGAAGTGCCAGCGCACCTTGCCGGTGGCGATGTCCAGTGCGGTCAGGCCGGCGGCGTGCAGTTCCGATTCAGGGGTGCGCGCGCCACCGAACTGATCCGGGGTCTGGTTGCCCATCGGCAGGTAGAGCATGCCGAGTTTTTCGTCGACGGCGAACATGGACCACATGTTCGGCGAGTTACGGGTGTAGACCTTGCCTTCGGCAATCGGCGTGGTGTCGTCCGGGTTGCCGCTGTCCCAGTTCCACACCAGTTTGCCGGTGTGCACGTCGAACGCGCGGATCACGCCGCTTGGCTCGTCGGTGGAAACGTTGTCGGTGACGTGGCCGCCAATCACCACCAGGTCTTTGGTGACCGCCGGTGGTGAAGTGGAGTAGTAACCACCAGGGGTGAAGCCGCCGATGTTGGCCGTCAGGTCGACCTGGCCACCGTTGCCGAAGTCTTCGCACATCTTGCCGGTGTCGGCGTTCAGGGCGATCAGGCGGGTGTCGGCGGTCGGCAGGAAGATCCGGCGTGGGCAGACGCTGGTCACTGGCGGGTTGGCAGTGCCGGTCGGGCTCTGCTCGGACGCGTAGGCGGCATCATCGTGATAGGTCACGCCACGGCAGGTCATGTGCGCCCAACCCTTGAAGTTCGCCGCCTTCTGCGTGGAGAGCTTCGGATCGAAACGCCAGATTTCCTTGCCGGTGTCCGGGTCCAGCGCGATCACTTGGCTGTGCGGCGTGCAGACATAGAGCATGCCGTTGGCTTTGAGCGGGGTGTTTTCGGCGGTGGTTTCACCCGGGTCGTTCGGCCCTGGCAGGTCGCCGGTGCGGTAGCTCCAGGCGGGAACCAGTTTACTGACGTTCTGCGGCGTGATCTGCGCCAGTGGCGAGTAACGATCGCCATGGGCGCTGCGGCCGTAGGAGTTCCAGTCGCCATCGGGCATCGCCGGGGCGGTGTTGCTCATGCCAGGCACGGCGTCACGATCCAGTTGGCCTTTGATTTCACCGGGGTTGGTGAACAGGCTGGCCAGCGCGGCGATACCGGCGATGACCACGGCTGCACTCAGTACACCAGTGCCGACCGGGTTGAAGTCGCCGCGACGCAACGGGCGACGAAACCATGGCAGCAGCATGACGATGCCGAGGGTAAAGAGCAGCGCCAGACGCGGCACCAGTTGCCACCAGTCCAGACCGACTTCCCACAGTGCCCAGACGGTACTGGCGAACAGCACCACCGCGTACACGCTCAGCGCCGCATAACGGTCGGCCAGCAGCAGCCCACCGGCCACCATCAGGCCGATACCGGCCAGCAGGTAATACAGCGAGCCGCCGAGCATGCTCAGCTTGATTCCCCCGGCCAGCAAGGCCAGGCCCATTAGCAGAAGCACGATACCGAGCAGGCTCGGCAGCAGACGGCTTCGACTCAAAGCACCATCAGTGCTCATAGTGTGGTTCTCCGTGACGTTTAAGTAGTCCCGCGCAAGTTCACTGTAGATGACGATCTGGCGCGGGCATGGTTCAGGTTAAAAAGTGTTCAGGTGAAGCAATCCTTGTGGGAGCAGGCAAGCCAGCCCCCACAGGTTTTATGCGTTTAATCAGAACGATGACTGGATCTTGATCCCGCCAATCAGCGCGTCATCAACCTTGTCCACGCCACCGGGGTGGCGGATGTATTGCAGGTTCGGGCGCACGGTCAGCCAGTTGGTGACGTGCACGCCGTAATAGAGCTCGCTGCTGTATTCGGTGTCTTGCGGGGGCAGGAACGACGGATCGTCGAAGTCCTGGACGGCGCGGGCCTGGTTGGTGGCCTCGGCGTTCTTGCGGTAGGCCGGGTTGACGTGGACACGGGCCAGCGCGAAGCCGATATCGTCCTTGGCGCGGGCATCGAACAGGCCTTTGTAGACGACGCCGGCCTGGACATAGTTGTCGATGGCGTTGGTCTTCTTGTCGTGCATCGTGGCGTTGGCGAACACACTCAGGCCGCGTGAGTTGTCGCTGGCGCGGCTGGTCAGTTGCTGTTGAACACCGAGCCACACGCCATGCTTGCTCGACGCACTGCGGTAAGCCTCGCCGCTCAGGGCGGCCGGCTGGCCATTGCTGTCCTTATAGACGTCGCTGGCCTTGGCGCTGCTGTAGTAGTAACCAGCGCGGTATTCACCCGGCAGGCCATTGAGCTTCGG
Source organism: Pseudomonas sp. P1_A1 (assembly GCF_056406935.1). Lineage (NCBI taxonomy): Bacteria > Pseudomonadati > Pseudomonadota > Gammaproteobacteria > Pseudomonadales > Pseudomonadaceae > Pseudomonas > Pseudomonas sp. P1_A1. Next base: position 96,812 of record NZ_JBFTZE010000016.1, read on the forward strand.
GGTCCAGACCAGTTCTACCGGCAGGATTGCGCCCTGAGTGCCGCTGCCGCTGAGCTTGAAACCGTTGTCGCGATCCAGGTTGGACGGGTTTTGCTCGTAAGCCCCGACTTGCGCGTAAAGCTCGGGCGTCAGGTGATATTTGACGCGCATTGCCCATTGGCTGACCGGCCAGTTGTACCAGATGCCACCGACCCAGTTCCCGACCTGGGAGCCGCAGAACGCCAGGTTCTGGAAGTCGCAGGGGAAGCTGTTGAAGTCTTCGCCTTCGCCGAATCGACCGACTTTGATGTCGAGCTTCTGGTCGAAGAATTTCTGCTGATACCACATCTGCGTCAGGCGCCAGGTCTGGCCACGCCCCCAGACTTCCTGCGCCGAGGTGAAACCGCCAACGCGCGGGTCGTTGATCCGGTCGTTGCTGATGTTGTTGCCGTTGCGTTCGGTGATGGTCAGCTGAAACTCAGCGTCGTCCCAACCCAGAATCTTCTGCAGGTCCAGGTGAGTACCAAAACCAAACTGGTCGCTGTAGCGCGCGGTACGGTCATGGTCGTAGCCACCGTGCAGGTTGCTGCCCATTTCGCCGGTGTAATCGACTTTGAAGTCGTAGCCTTTTTCCGAAAGTTCGGTACGAGTGCCGTTCCAGTCACCCAGCATCCACGGCGAGTCGCTATCGAAGGCTGGCGCGGCCTGGGTGCAAGTGGCAAGGCCCAGCGCGGTGAACCCGCTGATCAGCTTCAGGGCTTTTCGGCTGGACACAGCGGGAGAGACAGCGCTGTCTCGCGGAGTTTGAAAATAAGGCATAGAGAAGGAATTCTTGATCTTTTTCTAAAGGGGATGCGCTGAACGCAGCAGGAATGCAGCAGGGGAGAAGCGTTTCAGCTGGACGGGCGTAAGGATAATGTTCTGTAACACATTGAGAAAGGGCTTTTACTGACATGGATCATTTCGGATTTGGTAACAGTCGGCTGCGACCGGTCGCCGCAGCTGTTTGGTCGTGGCAAAAAAAGGCGGACTGAAGCGTCCGCCACGGTCAAGTCAGTTGAGCTTTCAAATCAGCGGTCGACCGCCTCTGCAACGGCGCCGGCTTTGCTTTCCCGGGTGTAGGTCAGTACGAAATGTGCCACGAGCCCGAAGATCAGCCCCCAGAATGCAGCGGCCAGCCCCAGGAAACTCATGCCCGAGGCGGTGACCAGGAAGGTGATCAGCGCCGCTTCCCGTTGTTTCTCGTCAGCCATGGCGCCGGTCAGCCCGGCGCTGATCGCCCCGAACAGGGCCAGGCCGGCGAGGGAGGCGATCAGCTCTTTGGGCAAGGCGGAAAACACCGAAGCCAGGGTCGCGCCGAAGATGCCCATCAGAATGTAGAACACCCCGCAGGCGATCCCGGCGATGTAGCGCTTGTCGCGATCTTCATGGGCTTCGCGGCCTGTGCAGATAGCGGCGGTGATGGCTGCCAGGTTTAAGCCATGGGAGCCGAATGGCGCCATCAAAATCGAGCCGATGGCCGTGACCGAAATGATCGAGCGCGCGGGGGTGTTGTAGCCCGAGGTGCGCAACACCGCCATGCCCGGCACGTACTGCCCGGTCAGGGTGACGAGGGCCAGCGGCAGGCCGATATTGATGATCGCGTGCCAGCTCCACTGCGGGGCAATGAAGATCGGGTGGGCGACATCGATGGTGATCGAACCTGTGTTGAGTTCACCGAACGAGGCGGCCACGGCGCAGCCGACAATCAACACCGACAGGATGGCGTAGCGCGGTGAAAAGCGTTTGAAGATCAGGTACGCCGCGATCATTGACAGCACCATGCTCGGCTGCAGCTTGATCGAGGTGAACAGCTCGGCGCCGAAACGAAACAGGATGCCGGCGAGCATGGCGGCGGCGATGGCTTTGGGCAGGCGACTCATCAGTTTGTCGAACGCACCGGACAAGCCGACCACCGCGATAATCACCGAAGCCACCACATAGGCGCCGATGGCCTCGGCCAGAGAGACCGTGGGCAGCATCGACACCAGCAACGCCGCGCCCGGTGTCGACCAAGCCGTAATCACCGGAATCCGCAAGCGCCAGCTCAATAACAGACCGGTAATGCCGCTGCCGATGGAAATAGCCCAGATCCAGGACGACACTTGATCATTGGGCAGGTGTGCCTCCCGGGCCGCCTGAAACACGATGATCAGCGGGCCGGCATAGGAAATGATCACGGCGATGAAGCCTGCAATGACCGCTGACAGGGATAGATCCTTTCTGAGTGTGTCCATGATGTCTCGACTTGGCGTGGCGGGCACGCGGTGATTCAGAATGAGATTGAGTCGATTGATTCGATTCGTGATGAGTGTATTTGAATGAATTGAGTTGACTCAATAGGTTGAGAGGCTGCTACGAGATGTTTTTTTGCTATCAGCGTTTGCTTGTTAGATTTATTGTTTGTAACTAATTGATTAATAATAAAATAATTCTTTTGATAAATATTTTTGGTCAGGCGTGTTTCTCGAATCAATTGGCGCATCAATCGACTCAATTTGTTGATTGAGTCGATTGATTAATTGCCTAACCTCCCTGTGATATGCTCGGGCATTCATCATTTCTACGATGGGTAGCGATCATTCATGTGGGTTCCTCAGCTAAGCGAGTTCAGCCAGCCGATGTATTTGTCGATTGCCGACGCGTTGGCGCGCGATATCAGCAACGGCGTGTTGAACGAAGGTGATCGTCTGCCGACCCTGCGGGAGCTGGCCACCACGCTGAATGTCACGCCCGGAACCATCAGCCGTGCCTACAGCGAAGCCCATCGGCGGCGCCTGGTGCAGGGGGAAGTGGGGCGCGGCACTTATGTGCTCAACCAGAAGCAGTTGGAACTGCCGGCCAGCAACAGTGCCGCTGCGCTGAATCTGGGGCAATCCGAATTATTGGATCTTTCGATTATCAAGCCGTACAGCGAAACACTGGAATACTGGTTGCGCGACGCCTTGGTGGGCATGGCCAAGAGCACGGATTTTGCCCGTGCCCTCGATTACGCACCCGATGGCGGTCATCCGGCTCATCGCGAGGCGGGCGCGCAATGGCTGCGTCATTCGTTGCCCGATGCACAATGGCAGCAAGTGGTGATAACCGCCGGCGCGCAGCACGGTTTGATGGTCGCGATGAGTGCGCTGACCAACGCCGGTGATTTGGTGCTCTGCGAGGAGCTCTGCTACCCCGGCATCATTTCCCTTGCCCATGGACTGGAACGACGCCTGCGTGGCGTGCCAATGGATGATGAAGGGATCATTCCCGAAGCGCTGCGCGAACTGTGCCTGCGTGAGAAACCGGCGATGCTGGTTTGTGTGGCGACCTGTCAGAACCCGACGGCCGCGATCATGTCGCAAAAACGTCGAGCGCAAATCGCGGCGCTGGCCGAGGAGTTCGACTTCATCATTTTGGACGATGACATCTACGGTTTTCTGGCCACCGACCCGTCGATCAAGCCGCTGTCGGCGTTTGCCCCGGATCGTTCGGTGTACCTGACCAGTCTGTCGAAGTCGGTCATGCCGGCCTTGCGGATTGGCTATCTCTACAGCCCACCGAAACTGCTGTCGCGCCTGACCTCCATGGTGCGCAGCAGCGTCTGGATGCCGTCGCCATTGACCGCTCAGTTGGCCAGCAATGTAATCACGGAGGGGTTGGATAAAAAGCTGATCCGCATTCAGCGCAACGAGGCCGCCGGGCGGCAGGCGATCGCTCAGGAAATCTTCGCCAATTTCGAGCTCAAGACCCAGCCGTATGCCTACCACGTCTGGTTGACGTTGCCCGAGCCCTGGACCAGCGACGAATTCGCCATGCTGGCCCGTGCCAACGGCGTGCTGGTCCTCAGTGGTACCCAGTTCCAGGCCGAACGTAGTGGCATTACCCGCTGCGTGCGATTGGTGTTGATGTCGCCCACCAGCCAGGACGAATTGCGGTTTGCCCTGACCAAGCTGGCCAGTCTGATCGATTCGGACCCTCGTCGTTATTACTGAGCCGGGCGCTATCTCCTGACGTTTGTCCCTCGGATGATGGCCAACTCGCCTACAGTTAATTCAGCCTCTGACGAATGCCGCTGTCCGGAGCCCTTCCACCGGACGAAAGCCTCCGCTAAGGTGCGCGGCTTCCCATCCTTTCATCGTTCGAAGGCCCGGCATGACCGAACACAACCCTGATCCCCTGCACGGCGTGACGCTGGAGCAAATCCTCAACGCCCTGGTTGCGCACTACGAGTGGTCGGGGCTGGCCGAGCGTATCGATATCCGCTGCTTCAAAAGTGACCCGACCATCAAGTCGAGCCTGACATTCCTGCGCAAAACCCCGTGGGCGCGGGAGAAGGTCGAACGCCTGTACGTGAAGCTGATGCGCACCAAGCGCCCGGTCTGAGCATGGTCATACCCTCGACCGCGAGGCGTCGTTGTGTGGCCGTGGCGGCGATTCTGGGCTGGGCGGGTTTAAGCATTCAGATGTACCTGATTCTCTATGCCCGCTGGAGTATCTCGGCCAGTCTGCTGGGCGGGCTGGTGAGTTTTTTCAGTTTTTTCACCGTGCTGACCAATACGCTGGTGGCGGTGGTGCTGACCTGTGAACTGACGTCCCGCGAGTCAGCGGCGCGACGCTGGTTTTTGCAGCCGTGGGTGAGCAGTGCCATTGCGGTGAGCATCGCTGTGGTCGGTTTGGCGTACAGCCTGTTGTTGCGCCATTTATGGCATCCCGAAGGCTGGCAATGGCTGGCCGATGAGCTAATGCACGATGTCATGCCGCTGCTGTTCCTGGTTTATTGGTGGTTCTGTGTACCCAAGGGGACGTTGCGGCTGCGGCACATTGCGTTGTGGGTGATCTATCCGCTGGTGTACTTCGGCTATTCGCTATGGCGTGGGCATCTGCTGGCGGTTTATCCCTATCCGTTCATTGATGTCGACAAACTGGGTTATCCACAGGTGTTCGTGAATGCCGGGGGATTGTTGGCGGGGTTTGTGGTGATTTCACTGCTGGTGATTGGGCTGGATCGTCGTCTTCATCGTTAGTTGGAGTTTGTTGGATCAAGATCAAAAGATCGCAGCCTTCGGCAGCTCCTACACAGGAATCGCGTATGCCCGTGAAATCATCGGGCGAACGATGGGAATCGTGTGCCCCCGTAAATCATCGGACGAACACAAATCCTGTAGGCGCTGCCGAAGGCTGCGATCTTTTTTCACGATTTATTCCTCGTCGCTGTCATCCAGCCGCCAATAGCCGACGGCCTTAACGAACTGCTCGTCCAGGCCATGCTCATCGAGCAATGCCCGGCGGATCTGCCGCGACGCTTTGGTTTCGGTCGCCACCCACGCATACAGATTGCCAGCGGGCACTTTGATCTGTTGCACGGTGGTCAGCAGGTTGTTTTTGCCTCCTTCACGCAGCACCCAGATCACATCGACCTGCGCGGCGCTTTCCAGGCGTTGTTGTTCGGCGCCGTTTTCCACTTCCACGATCACCAGTGCGCGCCGATTGGCGGCCAGGCCTTCGAGGCGGCGGGCGATGGCGGGCAGGGCGGTTTCGTCGCCGATCAGCAGGTAGCTGTCGAACATGTCCGGCACGATCATCGAGCCACGCGGCCCGCCGATGTGCAGGAACTGGCCGGGTTTGGCCTGTTCGGCCCAGGTCGAGGCAGGGCCGTCGCCGTGCAGCACGAAGTCGATGTCCAGTTCCAGCGTGTCCAGGTCGTAACGGCGTGGCGTGTAGTCGCGCATCGCGGGCATCGGCCCGTTGTCCTTGCCGGCGCCGAGCACCAGGGTTTCCAGCGCCGCCTGTTCCGCTGCGTTTTGCGGGAACAGCAGTTTGACGTGGTCATCCGTGCCGAGGCTGACGAAGCCGGCGAGTTCCGGGCCGCCCAGCGTGATGCGGCGCATGCGCGGCGTCAGGTCGACCACCCGCAGCACTTGCAGACGACGGCGTTTGATCTCGTGGCTGACACGGTGAATGGTTTGGGATGGCACGATAACGTCGGTCATTCGACTTTCTCCGAAACGGGTTGAACGGCGGGGCCGTCGACGATGGCTTTGGCCGTGTTGTTGAGCAGGTCGCGCACCCGCAGGATTTCTTCCGGGCTCCAGCGACCATGGTGCATTTGCAAGGCATGGCGCAGGTTGTGCACCGCTTCATGGATCTCGGCCGGGCGATCCTGGCCGCGCAATGAGCGCTTGCTGACTTCGATGCGCATGCGCACACCGTCCAGGGCAATCGCCTGGTCGCTTAATGACTGACGTCCGGCGTCGGTGATGCTGTAGCGTTTTTTTCCGCCCTCGGCATCGCCCAGGATCATTTCGCTTTCTTCAAGGAAGGTCAGGGTCGGGTAGATCACGCCGGGGCTGGGGCTGTAGGCGCCGTCGAACATGCTTTCGATCTGGCGGATCAGGTCATAGCCGTGGCAGGGCTGCTCGGCGATCAGCGCCAGCAGCAACAATTTCAGGTCACCAGGGGCGAAGACACGCGGGCCGCGACCGCCGCGTTCGCGACCGGAGCGTTTCTCGAAGCCGTCGCGGCCGTCGCCGTGTTCGCGGTGGGGGGAATGATGGTCTCTCATTTTTGCTTTCTCTCGTCGTGTTTAGATACAACTTAAGATATATCTTTAGGCTGGCGCAAGCGTTCTTGACCAACGGTCGAGATTGGGAGGGGCTCGGGGAAAGGCGCGAGTGGTGAGCGCATGGGAGTGACGAGGATGCTACGAAGGTTGATTTTTAGAGTAATTGAACTAATTATGAAGTTCTTCCGTTTATTGCTGGTCTATTCGTGTGAACAGTAGTATTGGTCTTACGGAAGTTTAAAACAGTTCTTGTCTGTGTGTTTTTTCAGTTAAAACTGTGTGTAGTATTTCTCTGAGGGTAAAACAGTTTAATTGGTGTTTTTTTAACTTTTTTCCTGCTGTTCAAGAGCTGTTGTTACTACATGTTCTTCGGAAGTTACGTACTTACTTTCTCAAGCGATTGGTCGATCATTCTCCGGCGTCGAAAGTTGAGCCAAAACGCCATGCTTCGTGCCGGGTGTTGGCTTGTTGTGACTTTCCACGGTCCGATCATTTGAAAAAGACAGGTACTCAACAATGTTCAAGAAGTTTGCAATCGCCGTTCCGATGACCCTGCTGGCCCTGAGCTCTTCGGTAGCGTTCGCTGCGGAAGAGTCGCGCACCTCCATCAACATCAGCGCCACCATTCCAAGCAAGGTATTCCATGCTCAGCCGCGGGATCCGAACTTCGGTAAAGATGAAAAAATGGCCTACGTACTGGGGGCCGGTACGCTGACTCCGATCCGTGCGACTTATGATGTACAACATACCAACGGTTCGGTCGGCGCCTACGTCGAAGGCGGCCCGCAGCCATTGTCCAACGGCATCAACACCATCGCATTGAGTTACATGTTCAATGGCACAACCCTGACCGGCGTGTCGCAGGAAGTGGTCGGTGACGCTGAGTCCAACGGCGGCATGCAAGCTGACCTGGTGATTGCCGCTGCCAAACCAACCGACACCCAGAATGGCCTGTACACCGCCAATCCAGTGGTGATCTTCGATGCCATTCCTCGCATTCCGTAATACCGTTATTAACTAAGGTTCATCCTTAATTCATAACACTACCGATCGGCGGGCAAGTTTTGCCTGTCGATCGGGTTTCAACGAATTTATCTTCAGAGTATTTCGTTCATGTTCCCGATGACTCCCATCGCGACGGCGCTTGCCCTATGTTTTTGTGCAACTGCCCTGGCCGCGCCAGCGGATAATGGCCACACACCTCGAAGTCTATTGGCGCAAGCCAAAGGTTTGCCGAGCGAGTTCGAAGAGCATTTCTTTGATGTGCCACTGGCGGTGCGCGTGGAACTTGACCAACAGTTTCTCGGTGAGGCGATGGTCGTGTTGACCCGCGACGATCGCATCACCCTCGTTGACTTCGCCGATGTCAGCGACAGCACGATCAAGCCCAGTGAACGCGACATCTGGGCCAACTATCTGAAACAAGGCGTAGCGTTGGGTGGCTGCCAGGCGAAATGCCCCGAGCAGCTATTGGCCGTGCACTACAGCCTGGAAAACTCACTGGTGTCGATCCTCACCCAAAACGCTGAGCGCGACGATCAGGTACAGCGTTATTACAACCTGCCCGAAAACGGCAGCACCGGGTTGATCGTGCGCAATCAGCTGAACCTCAACGGCGGGCAGAACCAGGACCTGGGCGGGCGCTACGGCCTGGAAGCCAGCAGCAGCCTGGGCAACTGGACCCAGGCCGTCAATATGCAACTGTCTCGACTGGGTGGTCTGGATAACAAGCTTTATCACGCCGTGCACGAACTCTTCACCCAGCGCGAGCTGGAAGGCAATTTTCTGCGCCTGGGCTATTTCACACCGACGTCCGAAGGCCTGACCCGTCAGCCACGTGCCTTCGGCGCGAGCCCCGACACGGCGTTGGGCGTCATGTACGGCAGCTCCGACAGCGTGGCCATCAATAACCCGAAACCGGCGGTCTATCCGATCTACGTCACCGCCAATCGACAGGGTTCGGTGGAGATCTACCGCGACGGTTTGCTGATCAATACCCAGGCGGTGCCTGCCGGGTTGCAAACCCTCGATACGCGTCCGCTGCCCGGCGGTATTTATGAAGTGGAAGTGCGTCTGATCGAAGACGGCCAAATCACCTCCAGCACTCAGGAGCTGGTCTACAAACCCAACAACTGGCGTAACCATGACGAGCGCTGGCGCTACAACCTGTTCGCCGGCCGCGAATCGAAATTGCTCAGTAATTGGGAAGAGCAGGCCGACGGCGACATGACGGCGGGGGCCGCGTTCAACTTCCTGCTGCACCCGCGAGTCATCCTGGGCCTGTCGGGTCGACAGGTGCGCGACTCTCTGCAATATGGCACGTCGGTCGATTGGGCAATCGTCAACAACGCCAGCCTGTTCGCCAACGTCTACAAGACTCAAGACTACGGCACCGGCCTGGATGTGCAGGGGCTCTATTCCTATGGCAGCGGCAGTATCGTCGCCAGCCATAACCGCAGCTGGCTCGATACCACCCGGCTGTACGACACGCTGCCCGATGGCACGCGGGTGCGCCAGCGCAATGTATTTATTGGCCAGACCAGCAATTCTTCCCTGTCGATAAACCATCGACTCAACAGCAAAAGCTCGGTCAATGCCCGGGTGTCCCACAGCGAAGGCAACACCAACGGCACGGGCGTGGATCTGGGCTGGACCCAGCGCACCCAACTGTTTGGCAGTGACGCCAATTGGCGCCTGTCGCTGTTCGATCGACCGGGCAGCGTGAGCTCGGGAGACGACCGCAATCGGGGTATCGACTTGAGTGTCAACATCGCGTTGGGCGGCCCCGGTGAACAGCTTTCCGGCAGTATCGGCACCCGCACCGACCGTGATGGCGGGCGCGACAACAACGCGTCGATCACCTACCGCAAAACCCTTCAGGACCACGTGCTGCAAAGCGTCTCCGCCACGGCTATCACCGACACCTACGGCATCGGCTGGAATGCCATGGCGACCATGAGTTCCGACCTGGTCAACGGCGACGGCTTCATCCAGCGCTCGTCCTTCAACAACGACCTTACCGGGGGCTTGAACCTCGACAGCACCGTGGCCGTCGGCGGGCAAAAAATGGTCATGACCAGCCAATATCACCGCGACGGTGCCGGCATGATCATCGACGTGGAGTCGGACATCGAGGACATCGCCTTGCGCGCCGATGATTTGAGCGGCGGCAGCGCGGTGCTCAAGCCCGGGCGCAATTTCGTGCCGATCACCGCGTACAAAAGCAGCTCGGTCAGTTTCGATTTCGAGGGCAACCACGTCCCCGCCGCCACCATCCAGCCGGCCCGTTCCAGCTATCACCTGAACAAGGGCGGCGTGGAATATCGCCAGGTCAAAGTGATGAGAACCCTGACCGTCCTCGGCCGCCTCATCGATCCGCAGGGCAATCCGCTCAAAGGCCACCACATCATCAACCACGCCAGCCGTGGGGTGAGTGAAGTGGACGGCTTCTTTTCCATGGAAATGAACGCCGGATCCCCGACGCTCGAAGTGCGGCATGGCAATCAGTTGCTGTGCCAGTTCCGTCTGGACCCGAACAGTGGGCGTACCGAAAACAACGTGCTGATGATCGGCGATTTGCGTTGCACCCCTGACACGCTGGCTGACGTCGCCAATGCCGTGCAAAGCGCCGGTTGATGGACGCTGCGCAATTTATGGAGTCTGCAAAATTGATGAATGCATTGACTGGCCTATGGCGCACGGCAAGGACAGTTTTCCTCGGTGCCTGCCTGGCTGTTACATCGTTGCCAGCGGGGGCGGTGGTCAAACAGATCTCCGCCACGTTCAACCCTGACCCGAGCAACCCGCAGAAAAACGAATTCAGGAACACGACGCCCAATGCCGGGTTCTGCGCTGACCAGCCGAACATCTGCAAGACCCACAATATATTCAGTTTGCGTTCTCACTTGATTACCGGGTTCTACGGCCCCATCGAGCCCAACCATGCCGACGTACGCCAGGGCGCAATGATCAAGACGCCAGCGACCTGGCGTCGCTTGCCCGTAAGGGAGCGCACTACCGGAGAAGAGGCTACGGTGGAAGTTCGTATTGCCGGGATGGGCGGTTTCTATGAGGTGAGACCCAATGTGACGGAGCTCACCGGCATCGCGGACGTCTTCGCGGCTCATAATGCGTTGTGGGGGATACATTGGGGATCTGCGCCGAGCCCCTGCGTTGGCATTGGCTCCCAGTCAGGCAATCATAATGGCTACCGGTTCTTCTGGCTGACTCCTGTGGAATCGGTATGCAGCAAGCAGGCGAAGTTCCAGATTCCCGGCTTTGGCTTCCGCTACCTGGACTTCACCTACGAACTGCGCACGCCCGACCCGCTGAAAATGTCCACGGGGGTGTATGAGGGCACACAACTCTATTCCATCGGTCCTGGTGGCGACTTCGACCTGGGTGACATTGTCGTGCTCGCGGACCCAGTCATCCAGCTCGACTTCACCCTGACCGTCGAACATACCCTCAAAGTCGAGATCCCACCGGGCGGCAACCGGGTAGAACTGGTGCCACAAGGCGGCTGGCAAGCCTGGTTGCAGCAAGGCCGCAAACCCACGCGCCTGTTCCGGGACCAGCGTTTCAATATCTCCGCCAGTTCGCGGTTCAAGATGAAGCTGGAGTGTGAATACACCCAGGACGGCAAGACTTGCGCGTTGCGTGAGCCGGTGTCCGGTCATTTCGTACCCCTGAACGTCAGCGTAAGCCTGCCCCACGGTTTGAGCGACGCTGAGGGACAAGCTGTCGATCGGCGGCCATTGCTGCGAGATGGCAGCGGGACCGGATTATTCCAGCCCGTTTTTTATGTCGAGCGCAGACCGGGAACACTGCACTTCGAAATTCCTTCCGACGAAGTGGCGCAGATGCTGCTGCCCGGGCAACAGCGACAGTATTCCGGGAATGTGACGGTTATCTGGGATTCAGAAGTTTAGTGGGTCGCACTTTGCTGCATTTTCATTTAACGAGGTTCAGGGCAATGAAACACCTTTTGACACTGTTTGGTTTCTATCTATTCACGCAGCTGGCTCATGCCGGCCCGAGCATCAATGTCGGGACGGTGTATGACTATCTGGACGGGGACAAAAGTACCTACTTGAAACGCGTGTTCAACGGGGGTGACAGCACCGCGTTCGTCAAGGTCAATATTCTCGAAATCGTTTATGACGCCGATGGCACCGCACGGGAAGAACCGCTCAAAACCCAGGCCGACGCGACCGCCCGTGATGGCTTGATGGCCAGCCCGGCCCGGTTGATCGTGCCGGCCAATGGCATGCAGGGCACGCGCCTGCTGTACATGGGCGAGCGAGACAAGGAGCGGTATTTCCGGGTGCGTTTCGTACCGGTAGTGCCAGAGAAAGAAGACGAGTTCGCCGTCTCCAGCGAAGACCGTGAGGAGTACAAGAAAGGCCTGACTGCCGGGGTCAATGTGCTGGCCGGGTACGGCACGGTATTTTTCGTACGGCCCAAGGAGACGCGTTTCGACAGTGCGATCGAGAACGGCGCGGGCAACTACCGGATTCGCAACAACGGCAACACCGTGGTGGTGATCGATGAATTCAAGGACTGTTCGGTTAAAAACGAACAGGACTGCCAGCCCACGACCAAGCATCACATTCTGGCGGGCCGCACGTTTGAGTTCGAAAAGCAGGCCGGTCGCGAATACCGCTTCACTTTGGTTGAAGGTGAACGCAGCAAAAAACTGGACGTGAAGGGATAACCCATGTGCAAGAAACTGACCCAGGTCTTTTTGTCGGTTGTCGCGATGTGGACGAGCGTTGATGTCTTCGCCGCCCGGGAAGAGCACACCTTCGAAGTGTTCGTGACGATTCCGACCCAGGCGTTTTATGTCATTCCTTCGGACCCGGGCTGGATCCATCGCGAACAGCAACTGCCTTGGAACTTGACGGCATCGACACTGGGTGGCTTGCGCAAGTATTTCGACGTGAAGAACCAAGCCGGCTCGATCGAGGCGCGGTTGGAAGGCCGACCGTATCTGTCCAACGGTATCGACGCCCATGATATTGCCTTGCGGGTGCTGTTCAACGGCAAGCTGTTGAGCGAGCACGCAAGCAGCGAAGTGGTGTCCCTGACCGAGGCAGCGCCTGGTAAACGCGTGGTGCTGGAAATCCTACCGATGCCGCCTGCCGATGGGGTGTACAAGCCTGGCAGCTACTTTGGCAGCGTCAACATGATCTTCAACGCGGTCATGCCCGACGCTTGATCCCGAGTCTGGAAAAGGAGTGCAGCAATCATGGACATGCTCAGGAAAATCATCCGATTGAGCGGGTTGGGATTGGCGGGCGCGTTCATGCAAACCGCGGTCGCGAGCACCGTGGAGATGAGCGCGGTGTTTCGTCCCGACCCGGCGAATCCGATGCAAAATACCTTTATCAATACGACACCTCTGGGCGGGTACTGCGGAGATCACCCCGAGTACTGCGAGGAAGGGGTTTTCAGCATTTTATTGCCCGTTCGCTTCCGGGCGGCGGCAGATATACCGGCGATGCATGAGCAGCGTCGGGGCGCGATGTTCCGGGTTCCTTCTTCCTGGAGAGACGTCACGGTGGTGCATGACGATACCGGAGAGTCCGAGACGCTCAGGATGCGCGTCAACGGTATCGGTGCCGCTTACACAATCAAGACGCCTCTGCCCGCAGGGGTCTGGCAAAGTACGTGGGTCAACGCGCCTCCCCCTTGTGGATATGGCGGGGTGGGTTATGGCACTGCCTTGTACTATGCGTTCTTTTGGCGAGTGCCGGCCAATGCGGGTGTGTGTGCCAAGCAGGCACAAAAAGACATTACCCAGGACTACCAGTTCGCTTATGAAAACACCGGGTTCAGCTACGAGCTGGTCACGCCCAACCCGCTCAAGATGTCGGCAGGCACCTATCGCGGCGTGCTGAACTACACCGTCGGGCCGCACCAGGATTTCGACATGGGCGATGTCATGTTGCCTGACGACGATTTGATCACCCTCAACTTCACGTTGAATGTCGAGCACACAATGAAAGTCGATATTCCGCCCGGAAGCAATCGCGTCGAGCTGGTCCCGCAGGGTGGCTGGCAAGCCTGGTTGAGCCAGGGACGTAGACCGACGCGGCTGTTTCGGGACCAGACCTTCAATATTTCCGCCAGTTCACGTTTCAAAATGCAGCTGGAGTGCCAGTACAGCCAGGACGGCAACACCTGTTCATTGAATGAACCGGTATCCGGTCATTTCGTGCCGCTGAACGTCGGCGTAAGTCTGCCCCATGGTTTGACGGACGCGGGCGGGCAACCTGTCAATCGTCGGCCACTTCGCCTTGACGGCAGTGGCACGCAGTTGTTCATGCCAGGGTTTTATGTAGATCGCCAACCGGGAACGCTGCATTTCGAAATACCCGCGAGTGAAGTCGCAGAAATGATTCACCCCGGACAACAACGACAGTATTCGGGACGCGTGACGGTGATCTGGGATTCGGAGGTTTAGTGTCTTGCGCCAATGCGGTGAAATGGAGTGTATGAATCATGCGAATGCTCAGGAAAATCATCCAGCTGAGCGGGTTGGGATTGGCGGGCGCGTTCATGCAAGCCGCGATCGCGACCACCGTGGAGATGAGCGCGGTGTTTCGTGGATAAAAGTGGAAGGAGCCCTGAAGGCGTGATCGCCTTCAGAGCGGGGGCTGATTATCCGGCGTTTTGCAGCGCCGCTCGGGTCAACCGACGGCTCAGCTGTTTTTCCTCGTAGCCGATGTCGTTGAGTAATCCACCATAAACCTCGTCCGTCATTTCTTCGTCGGTGAGCACAAGGCTTTCCGGAACGTTGAGTTGACTGGTAAGGTCGAGTAACCGCTGCTTGAGCGCGCGTCGTTGCACAATCAACTGCTCTTTGGAACCGGCCCAGGCGCGTTGGGCCTCGCGCAGTTCATCCAGCAGGTCGGTCCTGTGTTCAAACATCCGGGCATTGCGCCGGAATTCAGTGGGATAGGTGTCACGCAGGTATTTCTCCCAGTACGGCTGTTCGATCATGCCATTGACCAGCCCGTCCCCTTGTTCCATCGACATGACCGTGGCAAAGGCGGCGTCTATCTTGTCTTTTTTGACTCCCGCTCTTTCGGTGTACAGCATGCGTTTCGATTGCCAAGGCAGATCCAGGCGGTCGGCCAAGCCCGTTTCAAATGCAAAAAATACCTCGATTTCATCCGGATTAGCCTCCTGCTCATTCTCCGGGGCCTCGTTGCGGCGGCGAAATTCTTCACGCGCGATGTCATCTACGCGCTCCAGGCGAGCGGTGCCTTTGGCCAGGTTGACCAGACGGCTTTCAAGGATGGCGGCTGTAGTCGACTGGGCATAGGCCTCGGTAACCAGAACCTTGATGCCCATGCGGTTGAACATCTGGGCTCCCGCATCGGCGCAGGTCGTGGGCGACGTCGCCGTTTCGAACAGATCGGCGCGTAACTCAGGGTCCAGGTCGGCGGCTTCGACCATTCGCCATACCCGGCTGCTCAATTGATCACGTAATTCACCGCCGGCCCGGTATTCGGCCGAGGTGGTCTGTTTCTGGATCAAGGCGAAAAAACCTTCAGAGCCAGGCTCGGACATCAGGTCGTGCCAGGCTTCCTGGCGGAAGGTCCCCAACCCGGAGACTTCGGCACTCCACCACACCGAGTCGTCCTTCATCGGCCATTGGGCCATCGCGTCGGTGGCGGCGTCGGTATAGACCTGTGTGGGCGAGATGCCGACCGAGCGTCGATACGCCTGGAACTTGACCAGATTGGCCTGCGACAGGTTCCTTTCGAACAGGCGGGTCCGCGCCACGATAAACGCATTGTCAGAGCCGGGCACGACGGTCGGAATGATCTTGAGCGGGTTTTCCTGCAGATCCAGAAAAAACCCTCGAGGTCGACGCTTGTTGGGCGCAAAGAGTCCGTCCGGCCACGTGGTGGCCCCCGTGTTGCTCAGACTCAGGATGCTGAGCTTGGGCATGCGTTCAACGTTTGGCAGTGTCCCCAGCCTTGGGTTGTCATCGAGCCTGAGTGTTTCGATACGGGTCAGGTTTCGCAGCTGCCCGACGGCCGCCGGCGTCAGTCTGATGTCATTGTTCATCAGGCGTAGGGTGCGCAGGTAATGCATCTTGCCGATGCTGTCGGGCAGCTGCGTCAAGCCGCAGCTGCGGGCGCTCAGTTGCCGCAGGTGAGGGAAGTCTTTCAACAGGCCGGAGGCGTTCTGGGAGAACGTCGTGCGGTCCAGGTTCAACGTGGTGATCTGATCGAGGAAATGCTTGATGTCCGGCAGTTCCTTCCACCAGCGCTCGAGGTCGACAGGGTCGATTTCTGTGGAAAGGTCCAGGGCATAGCCGCCATCGGACGTGGTGCTGCGTTCGCCGAATACGGTGGGCTTTCTCCTGAAACAATCGATGAGCCGTTCGCTGATGTGCAACCCGCCACCGCGGACGAACCCCTGGCGATCCGGGCCCCAGCTATCAGGTTGCCGGTGTCGCCATGCATTGAGCAGTACCTCAAGATCATACAGTTCGCGGTCCAGCCGTCTCAGGGTCTCATGCCCCTGTTCCGGCGAGCCAAGGGATCGCACAAAGGTATCGACTTCTCGTTCGTTGAAGTGGGGATAGAGGTCCTGCACCCTTTCCGTGAGGGTGGCTTTGCGGGTGGACAAACCAGCACCACGCAACAGCATCATGTCTTCGTGATCCGCCAGCGGACGGATCGGTGGTGCGAGGAGCACGGTGCGGCGTTCGGCAGGCGTCTCGATCTTGACCATGACCCATTGTTTGAGAAAACGGCCCTGGCCGGGTCGATAACCCAATTGCGTCTGTTTGTTTTTCGGCAAGGCGTTGAGCACCGCTTCGAAAAAATCGGCGGCTTCCCGCAATTTGTGGTTTTGCGCGTCCCAGACTTCGAAGCGGTTCTCCTCATCCCTGACCAGTACCCGGACGGTCGACGCATCCTGCGTGCCTACGCTGCAACGCAGGGGGCCGGCATCGCTGCCTTCGCGTACTTCGATGCGTAACCCGTTGAATGTGTCGGCATGGATCCTGAGCGCATTGAGCACCAGGCTTTCGGTTTCCGCCACCCACTGCGCATCGTCGTAGAACCCTTCATAGGCATGGTTTGCCCGGACTTCGAAGTCCGCTTCACGGGCGCGGATCTTGATGTTCAAAGGCAGGCGCTGCTCTTGTCCCATTCGCTTGAGGTCGGAGGGCTCGGCACGGCTCAGCAGGGTCTTTACCGCACGGGACGGCAGCTGCGCAAACTCACGGCGAACGAGCCTGACCTGCGGATCGTCCGAGGCTTGTGCACCTTGGTACAGCTGATTGACGATGTCTGGGAGCAGGCGATTCGCTTCGTCCGCCAATCGATCGCGCAGCGCTTGCACCTGTTCGCTTTTCGCCGTCGGCCGGCCGAGTACCTCTTGCAGTTCCGCTTCGTCGAGGAAGTTGACGAGGCTTGGCGCAAACTGGTCGCTCAGCAGGTGCGACAGGCTGGTGGACAGCGTCTGCCCGGCCGTTGCCTCGGGATTGCCGTACTGGCGGAAAGGACCGCTCAGGTCGTCGTTGTGATAAACCTTCAGCGATTTATCCGCAGGCCAGCCGTCCAGGTAGGTCGCCAGCGGTTCAAACCAGTAGGAGGACGGATCCAGCGCCAGCCCTGTGCGAATCCGTTCAATGTTGTGCCGGGTCTGGCGCTGGACGTGCAGGCGTTCGAGACTGTCGTCCAGTAGCGGTGGCGGAGCCGTGTTGTCGATGTACATCCGGCGCAGCGCACCGTCGTCGGTGCCGCTGGCAATGCGCACGTGTTCGAGATCCGCGTCGGTCAAGCTGTCGACGGTATGGCCGATACGGCGCAGCAGTTTCGACGTATCCCACGTTCGCGGGTTTTCGCCTTCGTGAGTCCAGGCGCCGAGGCCGTTGTGTTGCAACTCGGGTGAATACGCATCGGCGCGGTGTGGATGCTTGACACGGTAGTTGCCGGTTTGCGGGTCTTTCTGCACGGCGAAGTGTGAATCATCCAGTGGCAGGACGTCCTGGCCCTGGTGGGTATGCAGGCCCAGTTCGTCAGGAACGGAGTCGGCCGACAGCTTCACATCCGGCAGTTCATAAGGTTGCAGATCGGGATGCCACAGGCGTGGCTCGCCATTGGGCAACGTGACCGGTTTCATGCCTTCGATCAGTGGCGAGAGTTTCAGACGCACGACCTCGCCGATTTTTGCCCCGGCGGCGAACGCCGCCAGTTGAATGGCATCCTCCACCACACCGACGATGTGCTCGACGGCTTCGGTCCACAGCCCCAACGCCATGTCGACGAAGCCTTCGATGACATCGTTGGCGATCTGATAGGCGGTGTAGGCCATCATCAATTCCCCCAACCCCGGCACGAACGGTGTGACGACCATCAGGGCGACGTTGAAGATGTCCGAGACTATTTTCTTGAAATTCTCCCACCAGGCCCATCGGGCATTGCGATCGGTGTCGGCGGTGGACACGGCGATGTGTCGGGCGTCATTGAGGATCTTGTTCAGCTTCTGCCCAAAGCGGTATTTCCAGAATTCGCCGCGGATCGGTGCGGCGCTGAAACGCAGATTGGGCTGCTCGACCGGCACTTCCCGCCAGCTGGGCCCTGGATCCAGCGGATCTTTCTGATGCCATTTCACCTCGAACAGACGCTGTTGCAGTCCGCCGAAAAAATGCCCTCGCTCCGGCTGATCGACGAACCGGCTGAAGTACTGTCGATAAGTCATTCCAGTGGACGAGATGAGCTGGTTGTCACGCAACTGGCGAGTCAGTTCGTTCATGAAGGCGACCGTTGAGGGATACTCTTTCAACGGATGTTCAGGGTCTTGCGGGACATACGCGAATATCGGCACGACCTCGCGTTCACGGTACAGTCCCGGCGTGATCAGTACGATCCCGGCCAGCCGGCTGTCCAGAACGGACAGTTCAGCGAAATGCATCACCCGGCCCTTGCGGGTGAGGTTACGTTGGCCATCGAGCATCTTCAGGATCAGGTCGCTCGCATCGGCATCAATGTCGCCGGTCATCAGCGCTTGTTTAACGGCTGCCTTGAAGGCAGCTTTCTCGCTGTCGATGATTTTGAGTTGCAGGAAATGCCTGGCGACGGCATCGCCGGGTAGCAAGCGTTCTTCAAGGTATCGGGCATAGCGCGCGCCAATGTCCAGCTCGCGACACAGGGTCTGGAACTGGGCGATGGACATTTTGCGTTTGACCGGCAGGACGTCGAACAGACCGCGCTCATCGGGTTGGCTGATGAAGTCGGAATCCGGCTCGCAGGTTTCGCTGCGTGCGAAGTTGTGCAGGGCAGCGTTCAGCAGGGAGACGGTTCGGGTGACGACGCCGCCTGTGACGTCGATGACATACCAGGGGCGCTTTTTGGGTAAGTAAAGATACAAGTAAGTGGTTCTGACATCGACATCGACCCCGTACTGTTTCATCAATGCATCGGTGAGCAAGGGTTCAGCGAAGTCATCAACGTTTTGTAACTCTTCAAGATACCGATCCACCTTGTTCTGGGCAGACCAGAGGTCAAGGTTGGCATCTTGTAACTGTGTGTGAGCAGATTGAGTGGCGGTCTTGATCCATTGTCCGGAAGGGGTTTGTGTGAGGCTCAGTTCCCGCGCCCTGCGCAATGAAGCGTCCTTGAAGGTCGGGTGAATTCGACTCTGGATGAAAGCGTAGTGACGGCCCTTATCGTCGTCTGCCCCTCCTGGGCGGGCAGTTTTACGTCCTTGTAAATCTGACATTGTTTTTATCAGCCTTGAGCAGTTATGGAAGGCAACAGCCTATCCTTCATCGCTCAAAGTAAAAGTCTGAATTACTGCGCGGAACACCTCTGGAGAGTGCCGAAAGCATTGGAATTTTCCATGCCGAAAATAACTATTTACCACCCGGTCAGCGGCGGGAGAGCTCCACGGGCAAACATCCGGTGCGACTCCCCGGCTGCAGATACGGCATCAGGATGGGCGCCATGCCTTTGAGCACTTGCACGGGCAACGCCGAGGTAAATTTGAAGGCTTCGGCCGTGCGCCCCGGCACGTAGGCGGTCAAGGTGCCGAAATGACTATCGCCGATGTAGAACACGAACGTTGCGGTGCGGTTGATCGATTTCGAGCTCAGAATCCGCCCACCCGGACCGATGGCTTCAATGCGGTTGTCGCCGGTCCCGGTTTTGCCGCCCATGGCCAACGGGGTGCCGTTGGCCAGTTTGAAACTGCCTGCCACGCGTTTGGCCGTGCCGGCATCCACCACTTGCGACAAGGCCTCGCGCATGGCGGTTGCCACCTCGGAAGGCATCACGCGTTTGCCGACGACCGGATTGTTGATCAGCTGGGTTTCATAGGGCGTACCAGCCGCGAAGTGCAGGCTGTCGATACGCAGCGTCGGCAGGCGTACACCGTCGTTGAGGATGGTGCCGATCAGCTCCGCCAGCGCGGCGGGGCGGTCGCCGGAGCTGCCGATGGCGGTGGCCAGCGAGGGCACCAGGTGGTCGAACGGATAGCCGACTTTCTGCCAGCGTTGATGAATGTCGAGGAACGCCTCGATCTCCAGCATCGTACGGATACGGCTGTCGCGGGCGCCCTTGTGTTTGCTTTTGAACAGCCAGCTGTAAACCTCCTGGCGTTCGAATTCGCTGGCTTTGACGATCTGGCTGAACTTGGCGTCGGGGTTGTTCAGCAAGTAGCCCATCAGCCACAGATCCAGTGGGTGGACCTTGGCGATGAAGCCTTGATCCGGCAGGTCGTAGCTGCCCGGGCCGTAACTCAGGTACAGACGTTCGAGGCGTTCGTCGGTGAGTTTTTCCGTGAGTTTGGCGCCCTTGAGGTGTGAGCGCACGAAGGTGTTGAAGCTCTCCTGGTCGGCCTGCGGGAATAGGTAGCGATGCACGGCAGCCATGCGGATCGGTGTCGGGTGCATGCTGTCGAGGAAGGTCTCGAGGCGGGTCTGGGTGTCTTTGTTCTGGTACTTCTTCCAGAACCGCAACAGGAATGCGGTGCCTTCGCGGTCGGCGAACTGGGCCAGGTATTCCTGACGCCGCGGGTCGCGGTCGTCCTTGAGCAATTCGGCGCTGCTGTTGGGGCCTGCGTAGGTGCTGTAGCGCACCAGGTCGCGCATCAGCCGGATGAACGGCAGGTTGATCGACTCACGAATGGCATCGCGCAGGGTCGGCATGCGGCCGTTGTCTTCCTTGCGGAAGTTAACGAACGTGTGCAGCCCGCCACCGGTGAAAAACGCCTCGCCGGGACTGGCCGAATATTTGCGATCCAGTGCGGCGCCGAGCATTTTTGGCAGGCTGCGGTCGGTGTTCTGAATCATGTAATCGACGGCCCAGATGCTCAGGCGATCCTGTTCGGCGACTTCGGTTTTCTTCAGTTCGGCAACGGTCATGCCTGCGTAGCGATCGTGCAATTCGGAAATGATCTGCAGGTAAGTGGTGAGTACACGCATTTTGGCGGTGGAGCCCAGTTCCAGCTTGCTGCCTTCATTGATGTCGAACGGTTGGTCGGTGCTGTCGGTCTGCACCCGCACCCGCGAGCCGTCCGGGGTCAGTTCGAACAGGGTGAAGCTGTAGCGCACCTGGGTGGTGCTGGTGGGGGTGAGCAGGCGTTCGCCGATCAGGCCGATTTCCGCTGCATAAGCCGGGTCGGCCAAATGCTTGAGGTATGCGGTGGCCTGGGTTTGCAGCTCGCCTTGCAGGGTGCTGGTGGCGGAAAGGTCGAGGCGGTCGAGGTCATACAGCGGACGGTTGAGCAAACTGCCCAGCCGACTGCGCGCGACACTGATGCCTTTGTTGGTTTCGATTGGTTGGATGGTGGGCTGGGTCTGCCAGTCGCGATAGGTCACTTGGCTGGCCAGTGCCGCCGCCGCGAGCGGCGCATCGATCACGCCATTTTGTGACAGCAGGCGAATATGGCTGTCGGTCAGGCTGGCCAATTCATCGCGGCCCTTGGTCAAGTAGTGCGAAGGGCGGCGTTGAGCAATCATCAGCGACAGCATTTCACGCAGGGCCAGGCCTTTTTCCGCCAGGCTTTTCTGATCGGTGTCGGTGCTGGCCAGCCGTTCGTTGGCCTTGTTGAAATCGGCGCCGTACCAGACGCGCAAACCTTCGGCCATGCCGTGCACTTCACCGTGGCCCGGTACCGCCGACAGCGGAACACTGTTGAGGTAATCGCGAATCACATTTTGCCGTGCCTGAAGGGTTTCCGGCCCCGTCTGATAGGCCCGCACGCTGGCGGAAATCATTTGGCGGATTTTTTCCGCGCCCGACACGGTCAAGCCGTCGGGCGAGTGCCGATATTTCTCAAGCTGTGTCGCCAGCGTACTGCCGCCCGCCGATTGGCCGGGCAGGCGCAACAGCTTGGCTACCTGGGACCACGCCGCCATGCCGAACCGCGGCCAGTCCACGGCGGGGTTGGCCAGGGGCTGGTGCGGATCGAGCAGAAAGCGGTTTTCGATGAACAGCAAGCTGTTGACCACCACCGGCGGGATCGCGGCAAAGCTTGAATAGAGCTGTTGTGGATACTTGAACTGGTACAGCGGGGCCGCACGGCAATCGGTGATCGAAAGCCCGGCCTGGATTTTCTCGGTATAGGGAATGAAAAAGCCCTTGTCGCTGTACTTCATCAGCGCAGGCGAAAAGCGGGTTTGCGCCGCTATCACGTAATCGCGCTTGAGCAGGCGCGGCAGAAATTCATCCAGGGAGCTGTAGCCCAGACGCTGATCGAACGGGCCTTCGCCAGGGTAGCGAATCGCGTCGCTGGGGCCGGGTTGCAGTTCATATTTCAGCGAGGCGGCATATTTGCTGATTTCCCGGGCTTGGAACTTGGAGGTGCGCATTTCCTTGGCCGCGGCCAGGCCCAGGACAATCAGGATAATCAGCAGCAGCAACCAGAACGCCCCCCAGCCGTGCCGTGAACGACGGGGTTTTTCAGGTAAAGGCGCTTCATCCTCACGTTCAGTCGGAACCACAGTGTCACTCGAATCGGTTTGCCACAAAGCGCCCATAGTCGACTGATCCATTCACGCAGATTGATCGGACTTGTTTGAAGCTTAGACGGTGGTTGGCGTTGGTGAAAAAATTGTGAACAAGGTTATCGCGAATTTTCTGGATCCAGCCTGACTCCCTGCTCCTACAGGGGCGACGGGTGGTGTAGTTGCTCGAAAGGCTTGAAGTAGAGCTATCGCGAAGCAAATCTTACTTGGGCATGGGCATGACGATGCACCATTGCTGTGCAATACTCCGTGCGGTTCCAGTGGCGAAAAAACTTGCATAAGCCAGGTAATGCCACTCCGTATGGCGGGAATTACCCGTGAGTTCTAGCTGAATATTGTGTTTTATACAGTGAAAACACCTGTCGTTAGCTTTTTATACTGCACGCCCCGCTGATCTTGCAGGTTTTGTCCTACAAGACGTGTCTGTCCACAAGACAGGCCCGGTTTCACCAGGCACTGGCTTATCGGCCGGCGCTTCGACACTCGGTGGTCATATCCAATAACAAGACGAGGTTGCACCCCTATGCCAGTCGGCAATCACCTGCCTCACGGCGAGACCGCTCAGGGCGGCCCGCTTAAACGCGAACTCGGCGAACGGCATATTCGCCTGATGGCACTCGGTGCCTGTATCGGCGTCGGCCTGTTCCTGGGTTCGGCCAAGGCCATCGAAATGGCCGGCCCGGCCATCATGCTGTCCTACATCATCGGCGGTCTGGCGATCCTGGTGATCATGCGCGCCCTCGGCGAAATGGCCGTGCACAATCCGGTCGCCGGCTCGTTCAGCCGTTATGCCCAGGATTACCTCGGGCCCTTGGCGGGCTTCCTGACCGGCTGGAACTACTGGTTCCTGTGGCTGGTGACCTGCGTCGCGGAAATCACCGCGGTGGCGGTGTACATGGGCGTCTGGTTCCCCGACGTGCCGCGCTGGATCTGGGCACTTGCCGCGTTGGTCAGCATGGGCTCGATCAACCTGATCGCGGTGAAAGCCTTCGGTGAGTTCGAGTTCTGGTTCGCCCTGATCAAGATCGTCACCATCATCGCGATGGTAGTCGGCGGTATCGGCGTGATCGCGTTCGGCTTTGGCAACGATGGCGTGGCCCTGGGGATTTCCAATCTGTGGGCCCACGGCGGCTTCATGCCCAATGGCGTGCAAGGCGTGTTGATGTCCCTGCAAATGGTGATGTTCGCCTACCTCGGCGTCGAGATGATCGGCCTGACCGCCGGTGAAGCGAAGAACCCGCAGAAGACCATCCCCAATGCGATCGGCTCGGTGTTCTGGCGGATTCTGCTGTTCTACGTTGGCGCCTTGTTCGTGATTCTGTCGATCTACCCGTGGAACGCCATCGGCACCCAGGGCAGCCCGTTCGTGATGACCTTCGAGCGTCTGGGCATCAAGACCGCCGCCGGCATCATCAACTTCGTGGTGATCACCGCGGCGTTGTCGTCCTGCAACGGCGGCATCTTCAGCACCGGGCGCATGCTCTACAGCCTGGCGCAAAATGGCCAGGCCCCGGCCGGTTTCGCCAAAACCTCGAACGGCGGTGTGCCCCGTCGTGCGTTGCTGCTGTCGATCGGCGCGTTGTTGCTGGGCGTGCTGCTCAACTACATGGTGCCTGAGAAGGTTTTCGTCTGGGTTACCGCGATAGCCACCTTCGGCGCGATCTGGACCTGGGTGATGATCCTGCTGGCCCAACTCAAGTTCCGCAAAGGCCTGAGCGCCAGCGAACGTGCCGGCCTGAAATACCGCATGTGGCTATACCCGGTCAGTTCGTATCTGGCGCTGGCCTTCCTGGTATTGGTGGTCGGCCTGATGGCGTACTTCCCGGACACCCGCGTGGCGCTGTATGTGGGCCCGGCGTTCCTGGTACTGCTGACGGTGTTGTTCTATATGTTCAAGTTGCAGCCGACCCATGTGACGCAAGGCGCGGTGCGTTCGGCTTCGTAAGTTGTAACGCCAGCCATACAAAAGCCCCGGTCAGAATGATCGGAGCTTTTGCATTTAAACGGCTGCCACGGGTATTGGCATGTTCAACCGCTTATTGAAATCCAGCCAAGCCCCCAGCAACGCCATCAACCCGACCCCCAACATTGCGCTGAATAGCTGCATCGCCAATACGTTCCCACCCAAGGCATTGAGCATGTCCGCCAACGGCGCCAGCAACACACCAAAACAAAACACCTCCAGGGAATATCGGCCCATGCGACAGCTTTGTCGCGCCAGCCAGTGTTGCGTCCAGCCCGTGTCCGGCAACAACCTGGCGGTGACGTAGGCGAGGGCGAGGAAGTGCAGCAGACGCGCCGGTGAGAGGTGGGTCTTGCTGATCGGATAGAGCCATTCGCCGAGCCATTGGGGCATGAACGCGTCATGCACGGTCGGCCATTTCCACGACAGCGCGATCATCCCGGTCATTACCAGATAGGTCAGAGCCGCGATGAAAACCATCTGCCGAGTCAGCGGTCGAGATTGCGGCGCCCGAGGCCTTTGCCGGTGAATCGCCGCCGCGCCCCCGAGAATAAACAGCAGCTGCCAGGCCATCGGGTTGAAAAACCACACGCCCCCGTCGGTGCCCGCCAGGTTCCACTGAAGCCATGGCGCCAGCAGGTACAAGACCACCGACAGCCCCACCACGTATTCCGCCTCGCGCAGCAGCATCGGCAGCACCAGTGGCAGGCCGAGTAGCAACAGAATGTACAGCGGCAACGGGTCCATCAGGTTCGGCTTGAAGCGCAGCAGCAACTCGTCCATCAACGCTTGCTGCGGATTGCTGAGGAAATACTGCAAGCCCATTTCCTGCACCAGATCGCGGGTTTCCACGTGGCTGTTGGCGAAAAACACGATGCCCATCAACAGCGCCAGCAAAAAGATGTGCACTACATAAAGCACCCAGGCGCGTCGCAGGATCTTCACCGTGGCGACCATGAGCCCGTCGCGCCGGGCGATCTTGCCGTAGGCCAGCACGGCCGCGTAACCGGCCAGGAACACGAAAATCTCCGCCGCATCGCTGAAGCCGAAGTTACGCACCGTGAACTGCGCGAGCGGGTTCTGTGGCACGTGGTCCCAGAAGATAAAGATCAGGGCCAGGCCGCGGAAAAAGTCGATGCGGTGATCGCGTCCAGACGTCATGAAGGCGGGCTCTTGAACGGAGTTGTTGGGTAGGCGCGGGCAAGCCTCGCTTCTACAGCGGCGCGCAGGGTGCCGTTATTCACAGGCAATTGCAAAAGACTGGATATTACCGAATGTCTCAGATGCTTATAGCGAACGGATCGAACGGCGTGGCCGTCGGTCTGCCGGACTGTTCGCGCACCAGAACTCCCCATGATGGCATCTGGCGAGCATCTACACTTCGGTTCTCAGGAGTGTGAAGCGTGAAGGTTTCGCTGATTGTCCCGGTATTCAATGAAGAGCAGGCGATCAACCTGTTCTATCAGTCGGTGCGCCGCGAATTGAAACTTGACCCATGTGAGGTCGAGATCGTGTTCATCAACGACGGCAGTACCGACCAGACGGCTGAGCAGGCCAAGGCGTTGGCCCAGGTCGATGAACAGGTATTGCTGATCAATTTCTCGCGCAACTTCGGCAAGGAACCGGCGTTGTTTGCCGGGCTGGAATACGCCACCGGTGATGCGGTGATCCCCATGGACGTGGACCTGCAGGATCCGATCAGCGTCATTCCGCGGTTGATTGCCGAGTGGCAGAAAGGTGCCGACGTGGTGCTCGCCAAACGCCGGGATCGTGCCAGCGACAGCTATCTCAAACGCCACAGCGCGGCGCTGTTCTACCACTTGCTGAACAGGATTTCCTACACCCGGATCGAAGAAAACGTCGGGGACTTCCGCCTCATGGACCGCAAGGTGGTCAACGTGATTCGCGCACTCCCCGAGCATCAGTTGTTCATGAAAGGCGTTCTGTCGTGGGCCGGTTTCACCACCGTCGTGGTGGAATACGAGCGGGCCCGGCGAGTGGCGGGAAGCAGCAAATTCAATGGCTGGCGGCTGTGGAACCTGGCACTGGAGGGCATTACTTCGTTCAGCACCGTACCTTTGCGGTTGTGGACTTACATCGGCGGCGCTATCTCGATCTTCGCGGTGCTGTACGCGGTGTACATGGTGCTGGACAAGATTTTCTTCGGCAACAGCGTTCCCGGTTACCCCTCGTTGATGACGGCGATTCTGTTTCTCGGCGGTGTCCAACTGATCGGCATCGGCATCCTCGGTGAATACATCGGCCGCATCTACATCGAAGCCAAGCATCGACCCCGTTATGTGGTCAAAGACGTCATCGGCGGCAAAGACCGACTCGGGCTTTAGCATGGGCAGACTGAGCGACTTGTTCAGCAGCGAACTCGGGCGTCGTCGGGTCTGGTTGTTTTTCCTGATCGCGGCCCTGATTTACGTCATTCCGCTGATCCTTGCGGACTATCCCTACATCGATGACAACTGGCGCTCGCTGTCCGCCGGCACGGCCTGGGCCAGCCAGGGGCGGTTGTTCACCGAGCTGTTCTACAACGCGCTGACCTTCAGCGATGCCGCGCCGAACATCTTTCCATTACCGCTGTTGATCGCCACGCTGGCCATGGCCTTTGCATTGACCAGCCTGACGTTTCATTACTACCCGCAGCCGACGCTATCCTGCTGCCTGGTGCTGTTGCCGCTCTGGTACAACCCGTTCTTCATGCAGAACCTGTCTTATCAATACGACGGGCCGGCCAATGCCTTGAGCCTGGTGGCGGTGATCTACGCGATCACGTTTCGTCATCCTTCGCGCATCCTGCAATGGCTGGTGCCGGCCTTCCTGATTGCCTTGGGGCTGGGGCTCTATCAGGTGAGCCTGAATGTATTTCTGGGCCTGTGTTGCCTGGAACTGCTCAGAGGCGCGAACGATAAATGGGCCTGGCCACAATGGCGCGAGTTGATCGGCTGGAAACTCGCCCAGGTGGTACTCGGCGGCTTGATCTACAGCGTCACCGCTTACCCGTACATGGATCAGAACCGCGCCTTGTTCCTGAACTGGGCGGCGGCACCCTGGCTGCAACTGGAAATCAACATCGGCCGGGTGCTGGAAAAAGTCGTGCTGCTGTTTCACGGTGGATTCACCTGGGTGTTCGCCGTGCTGCTGTTGGGTGCCATCGCCGGCTGCGTACAGTTGGCCCGGAACGTGGTGACACGCCAGGACACGGCGTTGAGAAAAGTGCTGATGGGCCTGGCGTGTGTGATGACCGTGCCGGTCGTGATCTTGCTGGTGTCGGGGGCCGTGTTGTTTTTCCGGGATTTCAATGAAGGCGCCAGAACCTTGATGGGGTTCGCGGTGCTGTTGGTGCTGCTGTTCTATTTGAGCCATCTGGCGTTGACGCGCATTCATGAGCGGCTGGCGCTGCTGTTGGCGGTGCCGCTGTTGGCGATGCTTTCGTTGTCCTACGCTTACGGCCGCGTACTGACGGTGCAGAACACCTTTGCGTCCAGCGCGTTGTTTTCCCTGGGGCATGACATCGCATCCCATCGGCAACTGCGTGAGGCCAAGCGCATTTACATGTCGGTGAATTATTCCGATCACTGGTTGGTGGAGGCCGCGGGCTCGTTCAAGCAGATGCCGGTTTTGCATTATTTGCTGAACATCAACTTCTACATGCTGGCGGAAAACCTGCCGAAAGCGGGCATCACCAATGTGGTCGCGGAGAGGGAGCGGCGTAACGCGACGATGGTGGGTTATCAGGGTTATCCACCGCTGGTGGAGAGCACGTTCTACAACCTCTATCTGTTGGGTGACTACGGTTTCATCGTGATGAAAGAGCCAACGCCGATCGCCGCGCTTGCGTGGTGAAACCGGTGAGCACCTCTTCGATTTATCCCAAACGCTTTCCATCCAGGGTTGTCGACGGGGCGGGTCTGCTGGTGGTGCTGGCGATCGCATTGTTCGCAAGGTTTCACGCCATCACCGTGCCGGTCATCTGGTACGACGAGGCTTACAGCATATTGTTGGCCGAGGGCTCGCCTGCGTACATCTGGGCCACGACGGCTCGGGATGTTCATCCGCCGCTTTACTATGTCTTGCTGCATTTCTGGATGTTGTTGTTCGGCAACGGCGTGTTGTCTGCGCGATCCCTGAGTGCACTGGCCGATGTCGGCACGCTGTTGCTGTGCATTAAATTGATGAGGCTGGTGACGACGCGAAGGGCGACGTGGACGGCGGCATTGTTGTTGGCATTGCTGCCGATATCGGTGCGCTACAGCCAGGAAGTGCGGATGTACACCTTGCTGGGGTTCTGGCTGATGGGCGCGACCGTGGCGCTGGTGTGCTGGGTCAAGGCGCCGGATCAAAAGCGTTACCCGGTCGTTTACGTGCTGTTGATGACGGCGGCTTTTTAMACGCACTACTTCGCCGCATTGTGCGTGTTGGTGCATTGGCTTTTTTGGTGGCGAGTGCGCAAGGTCCAGGACACGGTACCCGTACGTGCGTGGATACTGGCCAACAGTGCAATCGTCGTGTTGTACCTGCCGTGGGCACCGCCTCTCATCAGTCAATTGTTGCGAATGAACGGGCTCGAATGGATACCGCCGCTCACTTGGCCGACGGTGCTGACCTTCGTTTGGCAACTGGTGGTGATGGAGGGTTCGACCAGTGACTTATGGCGCGTGACACCCTTGGTTTTGATCATGGTTTGCGCCGCTGCCGTACTGTTCAAGGCACGCAACGAGCGACCCTTCAGCGTCTTGCTGGTGGGTTATTTTTTCGTCCCGGTGCTGACCGTGTTTCTGGTGTCGCTGATCGTGCCGGTTTTCAATGCCAGGTACCTGGTGTTCGCTGCCGTAGCATTGCCCCTTATCGTTGCGCTCGCGCTGGACGCATTGAGCCAACGTCATGCTGCCCTTGCGGCTATCGCCACGGTTTTTATTGTATGGGTGGAAGTGCACGGGCTGTCGGCGATTTACGCGCAAACGGATGAGATGAACGGCACCAGCATTCGCAGAGACGCGAAGCTGGACGCCGTGGTCGCAGGTCTTGGTCGCGAGGTGCGTCCGGGTGACGAGATCATTGTGGATAACCTGTATTGGTACTTGCCGTTCACCTACTACGACGCCACCGGCATTCAACCAAGGCTATACGTCGTCAAATCGCCGACCGGCACCCTGTGGGGAACCGCCGAATACGGTGGTTGGGCACTCATTCCCCGTCACCTGCTCTGGATTCTCTTCAATGACTTTTCGACCCTGAAACTGAGCGCCAAGAGGGTCTGGTGGGTAACGGGTTATGTGCGCCCTGAACATGACGCCCTGTTTCCCAAACACTGGAAACAGGTGCTGACGTTGAAAGAGGGAGACAGTGAGGCTCGTTTGTTCATTCTGGAGGGAGCGCCAACCGTTGAGGTCGGCGCGCAAAAACACCCTATGCGGCAGCCGTTTCGTTAGGCTCAAAACTGTCCGCCCGCGCCATCTGCCACATCCGCGAGTAAAACTCGCCATTCACCTCACCGGTCAGCAACTCCCCCGGCTTCAGGAACACATGCAACTGCGAGAACAACTTGATCTCGGTGGCCGACATGCGCCGCACCAGATGCTTGGCCGACAGCTGTGAAGGATGGTCGAGGCCCGCGGCGGCGAGCATTTCGGCCAGGGCCTTCAGCGTATTGCGATGGAAGTTGAACACACGCTGAGCCTTGTCCGGAACGACCAGCGCGCGCTGGCGCAGGGTGTCCTGGGTGGCGACGCCGGTCGGGCATTTGTTGGTGTGGCAGCTTTGCGACTGGATGCAGCCGATGGCGAACATGAAGCCGCGCGCCGAGTTGGCCCAGTCGGCGCCGATGGCCAGGACGCTGGCGATGTCGAAGGCGCTGACGATTTTGCCGCTGGCGCCGAGTTTGATTTTGTCCCGCAAGTTCAGGCCCACCAGGGTGTTGTGCACGAACAACAGGCCTTCACGCATCGGTACGCCGATGTGGTCGGTGAATTCCACGGGCGCGGCGCCGGTGCCACCTTCCTTGCCGTCGACCACGATGAAGTCCGGGAGGATGCCGGTTTCCAGCATGGCCTTGGCGATGCCCATGAATTCCCACGGGTGGCCCAGGCAAAACTTGAAGCCCACCGGTTTGCCGCCGGACAGTTCACGCAGTTGCGCGATGAAGTGCATCATTTCGATTGGTGTGGAAAACGCGCTGTGGCGCGACGGCGAAATGCAGTCTTCGCCCATGGGGATGCCACGGGTTTCGGCGATTTCCTGGGTGACTTTGTGCTTGGGCAGAATCCCGCCGTGGCCGGGCTTGGCGCCTTGGCTCATTTTGATTTCGATCATCCGCACTTGCGGGTTCTGTGCCTGGGCGGCGAAGCGTTCCGGGTCGAAGCGGCCATCGGCGGTGCGGCAGCCGAAGTAGCCGCTGCCCAGTTCCCAGGTCAGGTCGCCGCCGTTTTCCCGGTGATAGGGGCTGATGCTGCCTTCGCCGGTGTCATGGGCGAAGTTGCCGAGCTTGGCGCCCTGGTTCAACGCGCGAATGGCGTTGGCGCTGAGGGAGCCGAAGCTCATGGCCGAGATGTTGAACACTGACGCCGAGTACGGCTGGGTGCACTGCGGGCCGCCGACCATCACCCGGAAACTGCTCGGGTCGCTCAACGGCGCCGGGCGCATCGAGTGGCCGATGAATTCGAAACCCGACTGATACACGTCGATCAGCGTGCCGAAAGGTTTGTCGGCGCTCTCGTTCTTGGCCCGCGAATACACCAGTGAACGCTGGGCCCGGGAGAAGGGCAGGGCATCGCTGTCGGATTCGAGCAGGTACTGGCGGATTTCCGGGCGAATACCCTCCACCAGATAACGGATATTGCCCAGGATCGGGTAGTTGCGGCGCACCGCATGAGGGCTTTGCAGCAGGTCGAACAGGCCCACCAGGCTGAGGACGCCGGTGACGGCGGCGATCRGCCAGAGCCAGTCGTATGCCAGGAAGGGCAGGCTGGCGAGGGTGAATATCACACAGACGGCAAAGAAGGCGTAGCGGCTCAGGAGTGACAGGCTCATACGGTTTCCTTGGGTTCGGACTCGGTTGTTAAAAGATCGCAGCGCCCACAGGCGCGTAGGAGCTGCCGAAGGCTGCGATCTTTTGATTTGAGGCCAGAAGGTACGCCGAAAATCTGAAGATCAAAAGATCGCAGCCTTCGGCAGCTCCTACAAGGGGTTATGTCGTCAGGCTGATTGGCGCACCGGCAGCTCGACCCGAAACGTGGTGCCCACGCCGACTTCGCTGCGTACCGAAATATCGCCCCGATGTTTTTTCACGATGCCATAGGACAGGGACAACCCGAGCCCTGTCCCCTGGCCCACCGGTTTGGTGGTGTAGAACGGGTCGAATATTTTCTGCAGGCATTCCGGTTCGATGCCTGATCCGGTGTCCGCGACTTCGATCGACACCGTTTCACCTTCAAGCCCGGTACGCAGGGTGATGGTGCCCCGTTCCGGCCCCATGGCCTGAGACGCGTTGACGATCAGGTTCATGATCACTTGATTGATCTGCGACGGCAGGCATTCGATGTCAGGCAGTGTTTGATACTCCTTCACCACGTCGGCCTTGTACTTGAGTTCATTGGCGACAATGTTCAGCGTCGACTCGATGCCCTGTTGCAGGTTGGCCCACTGCCATTCCTGATTGGAGTCGACGCGGGAGAAGTCCTTCAGGTCTTTGACGATTTGCCCGACCCGATTGATGCCGTCCTTGGACTCCTTGATCAGCAGCGGAATGTCTTCGCGCAGAAACTCCAGTTCGACCTTTTCACGGAGCTGGCCGAGACGTTCGAGGACGTCGCTTGAGGTAATGGCCGCCTCCGCTTCCCGATAGGCATCGAGCATGGTCTGCAGTTGCTTGAAATAGCCATCGAGGGCGCCGAGGTTGGAGGAAATGAAGCCGATGGGGTTATTGATTTCATGGGCAACACCCGCCGCCAGTTGCCCCAGCGAGGCGAGTTTTTCCGACTGCACCAGTTGGCTTTCCAGTTGTTTGCGCTCGTCGATTTCCCGCTGCAATGCTTCGCTGGCCTGCTTGAACTGGGTCGTGCGCTGATCCACCAGATGCTCCAGATGGCTCATCTGGATGGACGCCCGTTCGGTCATGTCCCATTTGGTGAGCAGGGTGTTGGCCATCTGCTGGACTTCGATATTGTCGAACGGCTTTTTCAGAATCAGCAGGCGGTCGTGGGCGTGCAGGCGCTCCAGCAGTTCATCCCACGAATAGTCGGAGTAGGCGGTACACACCACTACTTGCAGGTTCGGGTCTTCCTGCCACAGGTGTTCGATGGTCTGCGCACCGTCCCAGCCTTCGGGCATGCGCATGTCGACGAAAGCCAGGGCGTAGGGGCGGTTTTCCTGTAAGGCCTGGACGAGTTTGCCCAGGCCCTCCTGACCGCCATAGGCTGAATCCAGTTCGAACAGCAGTTGGGTCGATTTCACTTCGCTGCCGAACAGCGCGGCCTCCATTTCGTCCAGTTCTGCATGTTTGGCCGATGTCGGGGTGAGGATTTTGCGAAAGTCATCATGGATGGACGGGGTGTCGTCGATCAGCAGAATGCGGCGGTTCGAAAGGTCGCTCATGCTTCCTCCATGACGGGGTTCAACGGGATCTGCAGGGTGAACAGGGCGCCCTTGCCCGGCCCGTCACTGTGGGCGGTGAGATGGCCGTTCATTTCAATCGCGGCCAGCGCACAGCTGTGCAGGCCGAAGCCGTGACCCTCCTTGCGGGTGGTGAACCCGTGGGCAAAGATCCGCGTCATGTTCTCCGGTGCAATGCCTTCGCCGTCATCCTTGACGCTGATTTGCAGGATCGTGTCATCGACGACTTTTATCCCAAGGGTAATTTGCCGCGTACGGTTGCTGGGGTCCGCCATGGCATATTTGGCATTACTGATCAGGTTGATCAGGATCAGCAGCAAGCGATGCTTGTCGCCCATCACTTGCGGTACGTCGCCGTATTCCTTGACCACCGTGACGTGATGCCGGGTCAAGGCGCCGGCGTTCATGCGCAGGGCGTCCTCGAGCAATTCGCTGATGTACAGCGGTTCCATCAGGCTGTTGGCCCCCGCGTAGGACTGCTGGGTGGCGACGATGTCTTTGATGTGGTCGACGCTTTTGCTCAGTTGCGCGAGTTCCTCGGTCATGCCCTGCTGCTCGAGGGCAATGGCTTCCACCAGCTGATTCAAATAGCCGGGCAGCAGTTTTCCTTTCTCGTTCTGGGTCAGAAAGGTGCCCAGGTCGCTTTGATGTTCGTTGATCAGCTGCATCGCCTTGCCCAGCCCCTGGGCCTTGCTGCTACGCAGCCGGCGGCTGACCAGATCGGCCGAGATGTTCACGCTGTTGAGCACGTTGCCGACGTTGTGCAGCACGTTGGTGGCGATTTCGGCCATGCCGGCCTGACGCGCGGTGTCGAGCAATTCGCTCTGGGTATCCTTGAGTTCGCGGGTGCGCTCTTCGACCCGTTGTTCGAGGACTTCGTTGGCGGTTTGCAGTTCCTTGTTGACCCGCTGGATCTCCCCGAAGCTGCGCATCAGGCGAATCGCCAGGTACACCAGCACCAGTACCAGCAGCGTCGAAAACACCAGCATGTAGAAGTGGTAGCGCTGGTCGATGGCGTCGGTTTGCTGCTGATCCTTGTTCAGCAGGCCGGTAATATCGTCCAGCCGTTCGGCCACCGGAATGGCTTCGATGTTTTCCAGTAACCGATTGACCACCGGTTGTTCACGCAGAATCAGCGCGATGTGGTTGCTCAAAATATCGATCGGGCTGTGAAACTGCTCCGGCAATCGCTGCTTGTTCACCCCCAGTTTGTTCAGCCCCACCAGAATCTCGGCCGCTTTATCGTCGGAGGTGACCTGGGCGAACTCCAGGCTGCTGAGCAGCAAGTCGTAGGTGTCGGTGGCAATGTTCTGCAGTTGCAGTTTGTGTTCATCGGGCAGTTGGGCAAGCGGTTCCTGGATGTCGTCTTCGGCCGTGGGCAGGAACGCCAGTGAGTTGCGCAGCACCGCGTTGTGGGATTTGAACTGCTCCACCAGCCGGGTTTTTTCCTGGATGGCGGAAAGGTATGCATCATGGCTGGCACGCCAGATCGGCGAGTCGTTGCGGCCGTGACTGGACTCCATGCTCTCGAACCGCTGCCACAGGTGCGTCATCTCGCTCAGCGGTGCCACCAGCGGATCGTAGTTGTGACTGATGGCGATCCTGGACTTGAGAATCTCGGTTTCCCATTGCGCGTTCAACTGTTTGATCCGGCCGATCAAGTCACGGGATTCGGCGTAGGTCGACGTCTCCTGCGAGCTGGATTTGAGGTACAGGAACAACAGCGTCGAGGCCAGCAGCACGGCCAAGGCAGCGAGCAGTGCCAGGTTGCGGCGGGGGAACGTTGTCATAAAGGTTTTCCTCCCCATTCTCCAGTCAGGGTCTTGAGGAATTTGATGATCAGGTCCTTGTCCTTGTCGGAGGGCACACGACCGAGCTGGAACTTGAACATCACATCGACCGCCTCTTCGAGGGTTTTTGCCGAGCCGTCGTGAAAGTACGGCGCGGTCACGGCGACATTGCGCAGGCTCGGTACCTTGAACACGTTGCGGTCCTCTTCGGCCTTGGTCACCAGATAGCGGCCCAGATCGGCTTCGGTGGGGTTGCCTCGAGCCTGAAAGTAATCGCCCATGACCCCGAATTTCTGGAACATGTTGCCGCCGATGTTCACCCCCTGATGGCAGGCGATGCAGCCGTAGTCCTTGAAACGTTGGTAACCGTACTTCTCGTCAGTCGTGAGGATCTCGGTATCGCCCGACAGGTATTGGTCGAAACGCGAGTTGGCGCTGATCAGCGTGCGCTCGTAGGTGGCCAGGGCGTTTTGCACATTGTCCATGGTGACGCTGTCCGGGTAGGCCTTGGCGAAAGCGCCTTTGTAGTCCGGGTCGGCGGACAGCATCTGGACCACATGCTCCCAATGACTGCCCATTTCGCTTGGGCTCTGCACCACTTCGTGGGCCTGGGTTTCCAGAGAGTCGGCGCGGCCGTTCCAGAATTGCCGGAAGTTCAGGCTCGCGTTGAACACGCTGGGGGTATTGATCGTCAAGGGATCGCCTTTGAAGCCAGTGGACAACGCCTTATCGTCGGCGCCGCCGATTTCCAGACGATGGCAACTGGCGCAGGACAGGCTGTTGTTGACCGACAGCCGTGGTTCGTTGAACAACCGGCGACCGAGTTCGACTTGCAAGGGATTCTGCTCGGGCACCGCGGGCAAGGGTTTGAGCGGTTCGTCCAGCGGTGCGCCGCTGGCTATCAGACAGCAACTGAACAGGGGAGCAAGAAGCAGGTAGTAGAAGGAGCGCGACATCTTATGATTCCTTGGCGCAGGGCGCCCTGAGTGTCGTTGCACGTCATTCATTGGCTGTGGAGGAGGCGGGTTGTACCGATCTCAGATATTGCACGAAGGCATCCGGCTCCACGGCTTTGCTGAAGTAGTAACCCTGGCCTTCCTCGCAATGGAGGGCCTTGAGGAAATTCAGTTGTTCGAGGGTTTCCACCCCTTCGGCAATGACCCTCAGATTGAGGCTCTTGCCCAGACTGATGATGGCGCCGAMCAGGGCCGCGTCATTGCTGTCACGACCCAGGCCACGAATGAACGACTGGTCGATTTTCAGTACATCGATGGGAAACCGTTGCAAGTAGCTCAGGCTGGAATAGCCGGTGCCGAAGTCATCGATGGCCAGCCGTACTCCCAAAGCCTTGAGCCGATTCAGCGCGACCATCGTGGAATCGACGTTCTGCATCAATACGCCTTCGGTGATTTCCAGCTCCAGCAAGGCCGGGTCCATCCCGGTTTGCTGGAGTATCTGTTCGATGCCTTCGACAAAATCCCGCTGACGGAAATCGATGGCCGACACGTTCACTGACATGCACAGATCCGGCAGGCCATTTACTTGCCAGGTACGGGCTTGCTGACAGGCCTGGGCCAGCACCCATTTGCTCAACGGCACGATCAAGCCGCTGTCTTCGGCCACACCGATGAAGTCTGTCGGGTAGATCCAGCCTTGCCCCGGTTTTTGCCAGCGGATCAACGCCTCGGCGCCGACCACCTTGCCGCTGCCCAGGTCGAGTTTCGGTTGGTAGTGCAGGACAAACTCGTTGCGCTCCAGTGCCAGGCGAATCCCCGACTCGATGGTCTGCTGTTCCCGCGCGCGCTGGTTCATCTCATCGATGAAAAAGCTGAAATCGTTGGGGCCGCTTTCCTTGACGTTGCGCATTGCGGTTTCGGCTTTCTTGATCAGTGCGATGGCATCGAAACCGTCATCGGGATAGATGCTGATGCCCAGGCTGGCCGTCACGCTCAGGTCATGTCCGGCGACGTGCTGGGGCGCACGTATGGCGTTCAACAGTTTTTCGGCGATGCCCTTGGTCTGTTGGGGGTGGTGGATGTCGGCCAGGATCACCACAAACTCATCGGAGCCGTAGCGAAACACCGAGTCGGAGGCGCGCACGCAGGCCACCAGGCTTTGCCCGACACGCTTGAGCATCTCGTCACCGGTCGGGTGGCCCAACGCATTGTTGATGCGCTTGAAGCGGTCGAGCCCCAGAAACATCACCGCCAGTTGTTTGTCATGGCGCCTGGACAAGGCCAGGGACTGGTTCAGCCGGTCACCCAGCAAGGTGCTGTTGGGCAGCTCGGTCAACACGTCGTACTGCAACAGATGAGACACCTTGAGCAGTTCGTGGACCCGGGCTTCGATGGTTTGCTCCAGACTCAGCACTTTCATCGCCGCGTCCTGCGCCATCTGCCACTTCCAGGTCAGGGCGCTGGCCATCTGGCGGATTTCCAGGCTGTCGAAAGGTTTTTTCAACACCAGCAATTGATCGCCGAACTCCAGCCGTTCGGCCATGGCTTCCCAGGTGTAATCGGAGAACGCCGTGCACAGCGCGATTTGCAGATGAGGGTCGACCTTCCAGAGCCGCTCGATGGTTTCCAGACCATCCCAGCCGGGGGGCATGCGCATGTCGGTGAACGCCATGGCGTAAGGGCGACCTTCTGCCTGGGCACGCTTGACCAGTTTGAGTGCTTCCTGGCCCTGATAGGCGGAGTCGAGCTGGAAGACCAGCCGAGTCGCTTGCGGGGTGTCGAACAGCGCGGCTTCAGTGCCGGCGAGGGTGAGTTCATCGTCGGTATCGGCGCCCAGAATCTTGCGGAAGTCCTCATGGATCGAGGGCGTGTCATCGATGATCAGAATGCGCCGGTTGGCCTGGATGAACGGAGTTTTCATTCCTTGTCCTCCGTTGCACGCTGCGAATCACCCGGCATTGCTCCGGGATTGTGATTCGCGCGCACGATGCTCCCGGCCTTCAACAGTTCGGCGGCCTGCTGGCTGCTGACCGCTTTGCTGAAGTAGTAGCCCTGGGCGTTCATCGGTGAGCCGGTGGCCATCAGCGAAGTACGTTGCTCCTGGGTTTCGACACCTTCGGCGATGATGCCGATCCCGACGTCGCGGGCGAAATTGATAATGGCCCGCAAGGTGGTGGCGCTGGCCGCGTCGTGGGCGGCGGTGTCGATGAACGCCTGAGCGAGTTTCAGGTGATTGACCTGGTAAGTCTTGAGGTAGTCGAACGAAGAGTATTCGGTGCCAAAGTCATCTATGGCGATCTTCACCCCCAGCTCACGCAGGCGCGGCAGGATATCGTTGTGCGTCCACTTGGTCTGGGCCAGGGTCGCTTCGGTGACGTCGAAACGCAGGTCCCACGGGCACAGATCCCAACGGGCAGTGGTGCGCAACACGTCATAGATCAGTTCGGGACCACTCTTGAGCTGGGCCAGGGACAGTTTTATCGCCACCACCGGTGGTGCCATGCCCTCGTCGCGCCACTGGCGCATTTGCCGACAGGCGCGCTCCAGTACCCAGTGACCGAGGGCGATGATGATGCCGGTCTTTTCCGCCGCGGGCAGGAATGCCTGGGCTTCCAGTAAACCGCGTATGGGGTGATTCCAGCTGACCTGCGCTTCCATGCCGAGGATCTTGCCACTGCTCAGGTCTACTTCCGGCCAGTAACGCAGTTCGAGCTCGTCGCGTTCGATGGCGGTTTTCAAGTCATTGGCGATGGTCATGCGCTCGACCACTTCCTGATTGATTTCCTCGGAGTGGAAGTGGTACTGGTTGCGGCCCTTTTCCTTGGAGCGATACAGCGCCATGTCGGCCTGGGTCAACAGGCTGTCGGCGCTGAGGCTGACCTGGGTGTAGCTGCTGATGCCGATACTGACCGAGACCCGCACATCATTGCCGGCCAGGGAGTAGGGCAGCACCAGCGAATCGCGCACCTTGGCGGCCAGGGCAGCTGATTGGGTCGGATCGCCGACGTCCAGCTGCAGAATCGCGAACTCGTCGCCCCCCAGGCGGGCGACCACGTCGTTTTCCCGCACGCAGGTTTTAATCCGTCGGGCGACTTCCTGTAGCAACAGGTCGCCCACCGGGTGGCCCAGGGTGTCGTTGATGCGTTTGAAGTGATCCAGGTCCAGGTAAAACATGGCGAACGGGGTGGCCCCGCGCCGGGCGGCGGCGAACGCCTGGTGCAGGCGTTCGATCAGCGTCGCGCGGTTGGCCAGCCCGGTCAGGCCGTCGGTGCGGGCCAGCAGGGCGATCTTTTCCTCGGCCAGTTTGCGTTCGGTGATGTCGATGATGATGCCTTCGACTTCCAGCAAGCGGCCTTCATCGTCGCGCACCGGGATGTAGCGGTTTTCGACCCAGCGCCAATCACCGTCGCCGGTGCGCATCCGGAACTCGATGGAAGCACCGGCTGCATGGCGGTCCAGCACCCGCGCCATGGCCGTGTCGACTTTCTCTTGATCGTCGGGATGGATCAGCTCCTGAGCCCAGTTGGACGAAGCCACCAGGGCCGCCGCGATGTGGCCGTATTTGGTGATGTTGTGGGAGATATACATCAACGGAAACGACGGTTCGCCCCGCAGCCGATACAGAATGGTCGGGCTGTTCTGCACGATGATGTTGGCGTCGGACAGCTCCCGGGTGCGCTCCTCGACCGCTTGCTCCAGCAGGGACATCTTCAGCGCCGCGTCTTCGGTCATTTGCCACTTGGCGGTCAATGCGCTGGCCATCTGGCGGATTTCGATGGCATCGAAGGGTTTTTTCAGGATCAGCAGGCGATCGCCCAGTTCCAGGCGCTCGTCGATGTCTTCCCAGGAATAGTCGGAATACGCGGTGCAGAGCGCCACTTGTAGCTTGGGATCGACCTGCCACAGGCGTTCGATGGTTTCCAGGCCGTCCCAGCCCGGCGGCATGCGCATGTCGATGAAGGCCATCGCGTAGGGCGAGTCATTCGCCAGTGCGGTCTCGACCTTGTCCAGCGCCTCACGGCCCTGAAACGCGGACTCGATGACAAAACCTTGCGACGATACCGTCACGGGGGTGCCGAACAGGGCGTTTTCAGCGCTGGCCAGACTGTCGTCTTCGATCGATGACGGACTGAGAATCTTGGCGAAATCCTCGTGGATCGACGCGGTGTCGTCGACGATGAGAATCCGACGATTAGTCCGCGCAAGCAGCGTATTCACTGGCATGCGCCTGTACCGACAGCGGTTTGGTGCGATGAGCTCATAGAGGATATCCCTTCCCTGAGTGCTGGACGGAGCGGGCATCGTTTGGATCCGAGTGACCTGAGCATAGTCGTCCGGTCGGATATTCGCCCGGTTGACTGAAACGAATCATTTGCGGAGTCGGTCGGAAAATCATCTAGCCTGTAGGTCAGGCTCGGGAAAGTCAGAGGATGTTTTTTCGCGCCTGACATAGAGAGGCTGGTTTCACTTGAGGTATCGCCATGGAAGAGCAGCTCCCCACGACTGTGACCGATAAACCCACGTTACTGCTGGTCGACGATGAGGAGTCGATTCTCAACAGCCTGCGCCGCCTGCTGCGCAGCCAGCCCTACGAGGTGCTGCTGGCCACCAGCGGTGCCCAGGCCCTGGAAATCATGGAGCAGCGGCCGGTCGATCTGGTGATGAGTGACGCGCGAATGCCCAATATGGACGGCGCCACGCTGCTGGCCCACGTCCATCAGCGCTACCCCGACACCACCCGGATCATGTTGACCGGTTATGCCGACCCCTCGGCCATTATCAAAGCCATCAATGAAGGGCAGATCCATCGTTATATCAGCAAGCCCTGGCACGATGAGGAAATGCTGCTGACGCTGCGGCAATCGCTGGCCTATCAGTATTCCGAGCGTGAACGGTTGCGTCTGGTGCAGGAGACGTGGGACCAGAACGAAAAACTGAAGCTGCTCAACACCACCCTGGAAAAACACGTCGCGGCCCGCACCAGCGAGCTGCAACAGACCGCTGACATGCTGGACCTGGCTTACGAAGAGCTCAAACGCAGCTATGTCACCGGCACGGAAGTGTTTTCGTTGCTGGCCAACCTGCGCCTGCCACCTGCCAAGCAGACCAACCGGCAGATCATCGAACTGGTGCGGGTGTACTGCAAACTCCATCACCTGGACGAAGCCACCAGTCGAGACCTGACCATGGCGGCGGCGCTCTACAACATCGGTAAATTGAGCTGGACCGACAGCATGATGAGCACGCCTT
This sequence comes from Pseudomonas sp. P1_A1, assembly GCF_056406935.1. Lineage (NCBI taxonomy): Bacteria > Pseudomonadati > Pseudomonadota > Gammaproteobacteria > Pseudomonadales > Pseudomonadaceae > Pseudomonas > Pseudomonas sp. P1_A1. The sequence continues at coordinate 137,952 of NZ_JBFTZE010000016.1, forward strand.
CGGATCTGCTGCATCACAATGACCGCGAGCGCTATCGGGGTTATCCGAAGCAGAGTGAGTCGCTGCTGATGACACTCGACCCGATGAAAGATGCCGCGCGGCTGATCCTGCACCACCAGGAGCGTTGGGACGGCAGCGGTTTTCCCGATCGGCTCAAGGGCGAGGCCATTCCGCTCGGTTCGCGGTTGCTGAAACTGGCGGTGGACTTCATCGAGTTGCAGCGCGGGCTGATCCTCGAGCGGCAGATGAACAGCGATGAAGCCCTGGTGTATATCCGCCAGTACGCCGGTCGGCTCTACGACCCGGAACTGGTGGAGGATTTCATTCAGGTCTGCGCTGCTTACCTGAGCGATGTGACGCTGGCCGATCCGACGGTCAAGGTGCTGACCACCCGGGACCTGGCGGCGGGCATGATCCTGGCGCGCAACCTGAATGCCGACAACGGCATGCTGCTGCTCAATGCCGGCAAGGTGTTGAACGGGCCGCTGGTGGAGAAACTGATCGCGTTCGAGGCGATGGAAGGTGCCAAGTACAGCATTTTTGTGAAAGTGCCGGAGGAAGTGGCGGTTCTTGAGACGAGTTGAGTCTTCAGGGAGGGCGTGACGAAGAACCGGCGCTCATGTGATCCTTGCGCCTTTTACCCAAGGCCAGTCTGATCCATGACGCTTTCATCCGCCGCTTCGCCCCGCATCATCCGCATTGCCGCTGCCCTGTTGATCGGCCCCGACGGTCGCACCTTGCTGGTGCGCAAGCGCGGCACCCAGGCGTTCATGCAGCCGGGGGGTAAGATCGAGGCTCATGAGCAACCGGTCCACGCCCTCACCCGTGAGCTGGAGGAGGAACTGGGACTGGTCATCGATCCGGCGCACGCCACCTACCTGGGGCCATTCTCGGCACCGGCCGCCAACGAGCCGGGTTTTGTCGTACAGGCCGAACTGTTTCAGCTGACCATCGACTCACACGTTTGCCCGGCGGCGGAAATCGAAGAGGTGCGCTGGATCGACCCGGCCACCGACGGCGATCTCACGCTGGCGCCATTGACACGAGACCTGATCTTGCCGTTTTATCGAGCTTCACTGATCGAAACCGCCTGATCACCCAAGCCCTCTGACTTCAAGGACAGGATGCCCATGATTCCACTTCAAGACTTGCTGATTTTTGCCGCCGCGGCGTTGCTGATGGTACTCACGCCCGGGCCGAACATGATCTACCTGATCTCCCGTTCCATCTGCCAGGGACGCAAGGCCGGGGTGACGTCATTGCTGGGTGTGGTCGCGGGATTTCTAGTGCACCTGTTCGCTGCCGCAGCGGGTTTGACCGCGGTGTTCATGGCCGTGCCGGTGGCCTACGAGGTGCTGAAGTGGGCCGGTGCGTTGTACCTGCTGTGGCTGGCCTGGCAGGCGGTCAAGCCCGGTGCGCGTTCGCCGTTCGAGGCGCAGCAGTTGCCGGCGGACTCGTCACGCAAATTGATCACGATGGGTTTTCTCACCAGCGCTCTGAACCCGAAGATCGCGGTGTTTTATCTGTCGGTGTTTCCGCAGTTCATTTCCCCTGAGCACGGTTCGGTGTTCAACCAGAGCATCATCCTCGGCCTGACCCAGATCAGCGTGAGCTTCAGCGTCAACCTGCTGATCGCGCTGTTCGCCGCAGGCATCGCCTCCTGGTTCGTCAACAACCCGAACTGGCTGGCGATGCAGCGCTATTTCATGGGCTTCGTCCTGTCCGGGCTGGCGGTGCGGTTGATGTTTGAGCAGCGGCGAGTGGCCTGAACATGTGGATTCAGCGGCTTGATGCCAGTCATGCCCTGGATTATCGGGCGCTGATGCTCGAAGCCTACGATTCGCATCCCCAAGCGTTCACTTCCAGCGTGCGCGAGCGCGCCACGATGCCGCTGGGGTGGTGGGAGTCGCGCCTGACCAGCAAGCTGGACCGGGTGCTCGGGGCGTTCGAGGAAGGGGAACTGGCAGGCATCGTCGGCCTGGCCTTCGAGTCTCGGGAAAAGGCCCGGCACAAGGCGACGCTGTTTGGCATGTACGTGACCGGCAAGGTGCGCCAGCGCGGGCTCGGTTATCAACTGTTACAGGCCGCGTTGGCTGAAGCGCAGAGTCATCAGGGCCTGAGGTTGATCCAGCTGACCGTCACTGCCGGCAACGAAGCCGCCTTCAGGCTGTATCAGCGCTGCGGCTTCGTGCAGTTTGGCCTGGAACCGTTGGCGGTGCGGGTCGGCGAAGACTACTTCGACAAGATCCACATGTGGCGCGAGATCACCCCTGGGCCTTGATCGTTCCCACGCTCTGCGTCACTAGTGTCCGGTAAAAACTAAAGGGGGAGCTTGCTCCCCCTTGCTGTGCCTGCTTCGTAAGCAATAATCAGGTTTTCAGACTCGATTTTCGCCCATGTTCAGCAGCACTCGATTTGCACAAATGCTCCAGGCCCTTCCCCATCAGCTCTTCAAAGCATCCGTCAAACGCTGTGGCGCTGATCGTTATGCCAAGCAGTTCACTTCGTGGGATCTAC